>DAOVLV010000070.1 GCA_030631085.1 Planctomycetales bacterium
CGCCTGGTACGCTTCGGCGAAGAATTGCACAAACCGACCGAAAAGGAAGAACCCGCTCCAAGAGTAGAGGCGGTTCCGGTAACGTCGTAGTAATTGGTAATTCGTAATTCGTAATTGGTAATTAGTAATTGGTCAAAAAATACCTGATACCCAGTTACGATTTACGATTTACGAATTACCAATTACTACCTGTGGAGAATGTTAAAATGATGTCTGGTTCTGGGAAGCAACAGGATAATCGCCACGACGCCGGCGACGACAACGCCGGCCAGTGCCGGTGTGGAGATATTGTCCGACGAGCGGAACCCCGCCGTTGCGACCAAAACCACAGCCAGACCTGCACAGACGAGCGCAAAATAATATGTCCACTTCACGCCCCGGCCAAACCATCCGGCGACCACCCATCCGGCGATTGCCGTTGCGATAAGTCCGGCGGCAGTGATAACCGCTGTTATCGAACCGAACCCGCCGGGCATGGTAAATGCGAACATTCCAACACCAATTGCCACACCCCTTCCGGTCCACGCCAGGATCGACACCGGAAGCGGAGCAGCAGAAGCCGACGAACCGGTCTGACCGGTCAACTCCCGCCGCTGGAACAAAACCATGCCGATTGCCAGAATAGCGACGACGTGACATACGGCATAAGCGGCCGAAAGCCCAACGTAACCGATGGGGACGGGCTTGCCGGCAACGAGGGCGTCCATGACGTAAAAGAACGTCAGGTTCGGAAACAACAGGTACGTCGCCTTCGCCGCGTAACTCTCGGCAGCGAATCGCCCGAAAAAGTAATGACTCGTCGAACCGAGAAAAAAGAACCCGAAGCACACCAGCAGCGTCATAACCTGTCCCAGCCGCGTACTGGAAGCCACAGCCAACGCTACGAAAACCAGCACGGCAAAGAGCATCAGCAGCATCGCCACCAGAATATCGGGCGATATGTCCTGGCCGAATGGAACGATCCTCCATCCATTTCCGACAAAGGCAATAATTCCCATTGCCAGCGAAAGAAGGATTACTCCGAACCCCACAGCCGACGATGCGAAGTTCCAACCAAAGAAATAATTGCAGAACAATGCGGCGGCAATCGTCAGGACGAATGCCGAACATCCCAGAACGATAACGGGGAAGTCATAAGGATCGGAAGCGGTCGGCATCACCTTGTGGCGAACGGTCATCAGGAATACCAGCGAACAGAGGTAATACGCAATCACAATCGCCGCAGCCACACCGATAAACTTTCCGAGTACGACCGTCGGTCTGGAAACGGGTTTGGAAACAACGGTCAGGATGGTTTTGTCTTCGATTTCCCGGCTGAGGACGCCCGAAGCGCTGAAGGCGGCGAGAAGCAGCCCCGAAACCAGCAGCGTCGAGAGTCCAAGGTTGACCATCATCTGCTGATCGGTTTTCTGGTAGTCGGCGATGCCCGTTCCCATAGTGTAAGTCGAAAGCGAGAGGTCCAGCACGATCACCATAAAGGTTACGAGAACCAGCACGCCATAAACCGGTTGGCGAATGGCTTCGACGAACGCGTTTCGAGATATTGCAAGCAGTCGTATCATTTTGATTGCGGATTGTGGATTGCGGATTGCGGATTGGTAACCGGCAATCCCCACCTGACCGGCAGGCGGGTACAATCTACAGTACGGGGTTGTTGCCCAAAAGGTTCATTCGTTTCCAGTAAATCGTTTCAATTACGGCGCATCTTTACGCAATGGCGGTATGTTAATACACAATCCGCAATCCACAATCCACAATCCACAATTTTAATAGGAGAAGTTCATGCAGGCAAGTAAGCGTGGGCAGAGAGTAGCGATTTTCGGGTTGGTGGTGCAGGTGGCGCTGGTGGCGCTGGCGGCGCTATTGTTGCAAGCGACCGGATCGCCGGCAGCGAAAGCGGTGCTTTGGCTGGTAATCCTTCCGTTGCCGCTGTGGGTGGTAACGCTGCTGATGTTCTATTGTCAATGGCTCGCGCGGCGTGAAGCCGACGAACTCCAGCAACTCGCAGCCCGTCCGGGACAGGCGGAAAGCATCTTCCGCGACGAGGAGGGTGAAATTCATCCCGCCGCCAATCGCCTGAAATGGATGAGGCGATACCTTGCGCCGTCATTTACGCTGTTCTTCGCCGGATGTCATGCCATGGTCGGAATATATCTGCTGCGGTACATTAGCGGCATCGATATCGACATGCCGACCTTCACGAAACCGGCGGCAATATTCTTCGCTGTCGGTGGAGCGTTCATGGCGTTCCTGTTCAGTCGATACGCTGTCGGTATGGCAGGGGCGCTTTCATGGCGAATGCTTCGAGCGCCGGGGTCATACCTGTTCACAAATTCGCTGGTCATGGCCCTCCTGACGGCGGCATTGGCAGGGGAATACTACAAATGGCCCGTATTAAGCGTGGTGGTCGCGTATATCCTGTCCGTTTTCACGATTATCATCGGTGTTGAACTGGTGCTGAACTTCGTCCTGGACCTCTACCGCCCGCGACTACCCGACGGCGAGGACCGATACAGCTACGACAGCAGGCTCCTGAATCTTATCGCCAGCCCCGAAAGCATCGGGCACTCAATCGCCGAAGCCTTGAATTACCAATTCGGATTCGAGGTCTCCGGTACGTGGTTTTATCGGCTGCTTCAGCGTTCGCTTGTTCCGCTGCTGCTGACCGGAGCGGTTATTGTCTGGCTGATGAGTTCTTTGATAATCGTCGAGGAAGGTCATCAGTATGTCGTTCTGCACTGGGGCCAGCCGCAGCATGTGCTGAAACCCCGCCCTTATCCGTATCTCGTCTGCCCCTGGCCTATCGACATATCCCGAAAGTTCAATACCGGCGCTATTCACCAGATTACCGTCGGTGTCGGTGTGGAACGTGAAGAAAAACTCGTCAGGGGAAAGAGGGTTTACCTCTGGACGGAAGAACACGGCCAATGGACCGAACTGAACACACTGGTGGCCAAGAAACCCCGAAAACGCATAGTCGATAAAACTGGAAAGGAAGAAGTCCCCCCCGTTGACCTGATTAAATTTACCGTGGGCGTGTACTACCAGATCGAGGACGCCTACAAGTTTGGATATAACTTCACCGATGCGCCGAAACTGCTCGAAGCGGTCGCTTACCGTGAGATGATTAAATATGCAGCCTCGGCTACGCTCCTGGAAAAACTCCCCGACGACGAACAAGGACGGTCCCGCCCACAAGGAATATTGAGTTTCGGACGGAGAAAAGCGGTAGAGGACCTGCATAAGAATATCACAAATGCCGTTTCATCAGAAGATGGGCTTGATCTCGGCGTAAAGATCGTACGGGTGGAGATTCTCGGAAGTCATCCGCCCAAAGAAGCCGCCGGCGCTTTCCAGGACGTTATCGCCGCTGAACGCGAGCAGGACCGCCTGCGCTATGAGGCAGAAGCCGACGCCAACCAGATGCTCGCATTCGTCGCCGGCGAGGCTGAACAGGCGCTGACACTCTCGCAGGCAATTACCTTCAGCCGAACATTAATAGGCTTGGAAAAGCATCGTCGTAGCGGCGACCATCTTGACAAAACCGTCAAAGAAGCCATCCGCAAAGCGACCGAAAATGCTAATGGTTTGGAAGATCAAATAAAACTGGAGCGGAAACTAGGCAGGATTACACCCGGTAAAAAAACCGTGGCGCAGAAATTGCTGGAGCGGCAGGAGGCGTTTCTGAAAATCCTCGCGCACATTCGGTCCAGGCCCGCGAACCTGGAAGTCTTTCTGGGCGAGAGGATTGTCATGGCCGAGAAGGAAGTCGCGGATCTTTTCAGGGAAGTCGAAGGCCAGGCCGCTGTAATTATCGCCAAAGCCCAGTCTTACAGATGGGAAAAAGAATTCGCCGAACGCGCCCGCGCCGAAACCTTCGACGCTCAATTGAGGTGCCTCAAGGCGGCGCCTCGCCTCTACAGGTTCGACAAACATCTGGACGCCATCGCCGAAGGAATAAAAGATCAACGCAAGTACATACTCGGCGTGGACCGGGAAAAAGTGGAAATATGGCTGAACATGGAAAAAGAGCAACAGGACATGAGCGATATACCACTGGGAAAATGATGAAAGAATGGTGATTCGTAATTGGTAAATCGTAATTCGTAATTCGTAACTGGGTATCAGGTATTTTTTGACCAATTACTAATTACCAATTACTAATTACTAAAACTGAGGAGTATGATTATGCGAAAACATGGCTGGATCTTTTTTCTTCTGACGGTTGTTGTGGTGCTGATGTTGTTTTACACCGTTGCCTACACTGTCAGTTACAGGGAGACGACTATCGTTACGACCTTCGGCGATGCCGGCGATGCCATTTACGGTAAAGAGAACGCCGGGCTGCACTGGAAATGGCCTTGGCCCGTGCAGCGACTGGTGCGCTACGACGCCCGGAAATTCGTCTTTGAAGACACTTACAATGAAATCCTCACCAACGACAAGCAGAATATTCTCGTATCTGTCTTCTGTGTGTGGAGGATCAAGGACGCCAACATTTTCATAGACACCTTCAAGGGCAGGACAAAGGAAAAGGACTGTGAGGAACGGCTCCGCACGCGCCTCCTGAACGCCAAGGGTAATGTTATATCCAGCCACCCGCTGGCGCACTTAATCAATACCGACTCCGGCGAGATGCAAATAACCGTCATCGAAAAGGAGATGCTCGACAAGATCAGTCAAAGCGCGATGACCGACTATGGCGTCGAGATTGTTACGGTCGGCATTAAATCCCTGGGCCTGCCTCCAAACGTTACAAAAGAAGTGATCAAAAATATGCAGGCGGAACGCAAGACGCAGGCGGACGCATACAGGGCAAGCGGAAAGGCCGTCGCCGATACGATCCGCGAACGCGCAAAGACCGCCAGAGATCAAATACTCGCGTTCACCACCAACAAGGCTGAAGGCATCAAGGCTGAAGGCGATAAGGCAGCGGCGGAATACTATAAAAAATTCAGGGAAAATGAAGAGTTCGCGATGTTCCTGCGTGAAATGAAGTTCCTGGTCAATACGCTGAGGCAGAATTCGGAAATCGTCCTCGACGCGGGGATGCTCCGAGGCATCGGGTACTTCAAGGACGGCGCGCCGGACATCCCGGTAAAAAAGAACGACTCTAAAAAAGCGTGGTGAGAACGTGGATATGGAAGAAGAAAAAAAACAGAATGTTTCGGACCCCGCCGTTGGTGAACCGACGGACCTTGCCGGAAAATCCCTGGCCGACGCGCTCAGGCTGAGTTTCCGCCTGCTGTCGATCTTTATGGTTTTCGTGGTTGGGTTGTTCCTGCTGACGGGGCTGTCCGAAATCGAGTCCGGCGAGTGTGGAATAAGACTGCTTTTCGGGAAAATCCAGGGTGAAGGTATTGCCCGCGTCCTCGGGGAAGGGTTGGCATGGTCCCTTCCGGAACCCGTCGGTCAGGTCGAAAAAATCCCGACGGGAGAACAACAACTGGAAATCAAGGATTTCTGGCCCCACGCGACGGCCAGAGAAGCCCTGATACCGATCAACGAACGTAAGGCGCCAAAAGAGGGAATTCGTCCGGGATGGGACGGCGCACTGCTCACTGGCGACCGCGCACTGGTCCATGTGAAATTCACCTGCTACTACAGAATCGGATACAAGGACAACAAACTCGATTCCGAGTCTGTTATCGACCACGTTTCGGGCGTCATCGACCCTGACGAGATTGTCCGATCGGCAGTCTGCAACGCCGCGATCCGCGTCGCATCAACGCTAACGGTGGATTTGATACTCAAGGCAGGGAAGGTCGGCGACGAGAAGGGCGGCGATAAAAAGGACGAGGACGAGTTCGGCGAAGCCATTAGAAAAATCGGTCAACAACGTCTTGACGCGATGGAAAGCGGAATCTGGCTTTCTTCCGTAAAGACCGTGCCACCCATCCCGCCGCTCGCAGCCAGGGCGGCCTTCGAAGCCGTCAACACGGCACGACAGGAAAAAGACACGCTGATACATAATGCCGCGGGTGAGGCAATTACAATCCTCAGCGGAGCCGTAGGCGACATCTGGAAAGACCTCGTCGAAGACCCCACAGGGCGAACACGGAGCAAAAAAACCCCGCTGCTGAAACAATACGCCAAGGCACGCGAAACCGGCGAACAGGCAAAAGCCGATAAACTGCTCGAAGAAATCAACCTGCTGGTTTCCGACAAGGCCAAAGGCCAAGCCTCGGAAATTATCGAGGACGCCAGAAGATACAATGTCAGCATACGCCTCCACGTCAAGTCCAGGGCGAAAACATTTGAAGAACTGCTTCCTGAATTCAATGCCACACCAAAACTGATGATCTCCCGGAAATGGGCGGACGCAAAAGAAGAAATACTCAGTTCCAAAACAATGCTGAAGTTCTATCTTACGCCGGGACAGAAGTTTGTCCTGAGACTCGGAAGGGACCCCGTGGCTGCAAGACGGAGAGACGCAGAACGACTGAAAATGCAACAGGGGCAGCAAAGAGAAAGCAAACCGGGCAAGAGACGCCCGCGATGAGCAAACGCCATGTCAGCAGATAAAAATAACGACGACGTCGTCCGCACTACCGGGCTTACTAAGGTATTCCGCGACTTCTGGTTGCGCGAGAAAGTCTCGGCTGTGCAAAGCCTCGACCTGAACATCCGCTCCGGCGAGGTCTATGGTCTGCTAGGCCCGAACGGGTCGGGCAAATCGACGACGCTCAAGATGATACTGGGGCTGCTCTATCCCACACGCGGACGGGTAACGGTATTCGGGGCAAGCCCGTCCGACGTGCGAACCAAGGCCCGCATCGGATTCCTGCCCGAAGAATCGTATCTGTACCCCTTCCTCGACGCCAACGAGACGCTGGACTACTATGGCCGGCTTTTCGGCCAACCGCGCAAGGAACGAAAACGGCGAATCGGAATGCTTCTGGACATGGTTGGGCTGACGGGTTCTGCCTATCGTCGGATCGGTGAATACTCCAAGGGAATGCAGCGGCGAATCGGAATGGCCCAGGCGCTGATAAACGACCCGGACCTGCTCATTCTCGACGAACCGACCAGCGGTATGGACCCGCTGGCCGCCAGGCAGTTCAAAGATCTCATCACGGAATTGAGCCGGAGAGGAAAAACCCTCATCCTCTCCTCGCATCTTCTGGCTGATACTGAGGACGTCTGCGACCGCGTCGGGATACTCTTCGCCGGACAACTCCGCACGGAAGGAACGCTGGAAGACCTTCTCAGCCAGGCCAGCCTGACGCAGATTGTTACGGAGCGGCTCGACGATGCCACCCGTAATGCGGTCCGCCGCGTTCTGGATAAGTCCGATACACAGGTCATTTCCATCGAAAGTCCGAAAGACAAACTCGAGGCCTTGTTCCTGCGAATCGTTCGCCAGGCCCAGACCCGTTATCGAACGGCTGATTCCGTAAGGACAGGTGAAGTGGCGGAATTCCTCCGCGCCACTCCGGAAGAAACCGGACGGAAGGTAATCGAAGAACTACTCGCCGGACCAGAAACGGTAACGCCGGTAACGGACCAGCCTCAACCATCGCCGCTGCCTGGCCGACCAAAGCCAGACAGCAGCGTTATCGCCGAACTGATGAGCGAGGCCGAGGAAGCGAAATCGCCACCGCCCCAACCGGAAGCAACTCGGCCACCACCAAAAATTGAGCGACGAACCGACAAGGCGGTCGATCGCAGCGTAATCGACGAATTGACACAGGGCGACGGTTCGGAGGACCGCTGACTTATGCGTAACATCTGGGCAGTTACTCGTCAGACCTTCATCCAGTGCCTGCGCACCAGGATAATGGTGGCCTTCTGCGTGCTCCTGGCAGTTTGCGTACTCGGTATCGGATTCAAGATGACCGGCGACGGTACGCTCAAAGGCAGGATACA
>DAOVLV010000280.1 GCA_030631085.1 Planctomycetales bacterium
AGGAATACCTGGCTGGTTGCAGGGAAACCTTGAACTTCGATTTCAGCCGGGCAGCCTTCGACCATCGGGTCGCGTTTGAGCGCGAGTTCTTTGATCGTCTCGCCGGAGAGATCAACGGTGAACTGTGATTGCACCTGCATAGCCAGCCCAGCGGAAATAAATAGATGCACGATAACCTGATCAAGATCGACGAATCGATCCGCGCCGAAGCCGACGGGTTGCTTGATGGTCAAGGTCTGCGGAAACTGCTGGGGCAGTACGGCAAGGTCCGCGTCGCAGGAAGTTACGCCTTGAGGCTGATGGTCTGGCACGATCTGGACATCTACCTGGAAGCAGACGGACTTACTCTGTTGGAGTTCTTCGCCCTGGGCGGTAAAATCGCTGCAAGTCTGGAGCCGGTGTGGATGTCATTCCGCAACCACCGCCTCCAGCCGCATCCAACGGGCCTGCAAAGTCTCTACTGGGGCATCCGGCTGGGGGATATATCGCAAGGCGCATGGAAGATTGACCTTCACGCGATGGACTCAGAAATCTGTGCCAAACAATTATCCGGTATCAGGCAACTGGCGTCTCGGCTGGACGAGCAGAGCAGACTACGCATCCTCGACATCAAGTCGCAGTGCTGGCAACTCCCGCAGTTTCGCAGGGAGTTGACCAGTATGGACATTTACGAGGCCGTGCTGGATCACGCCGTAACAGACATGTCCGACTTCCGCAAGTACATGACCAAACGCGGCGTCGTCATCCAATAGCCTTGCAGGCCGGACCGTCACCGGTGGCCGAGTAAAATAACCTTCCAGTTACGAAGCGGCAAGCCGTGCGGCTTGCCGCTTCGCAATTTTTACCACGGGATTCATTTCTACGTACGTCGTCGCAGAAACATCCCGACACCGCCTGTAATCAACAGCGCCAGTGAGCATGGTTCTGGAACCGTGCCGTCTTCCCCGACGCCGAAGTCGCCGGGATTGCCTGGATTGGGATTCTCCGAGGAGCCAAACTCGTAATCCGAATCGAGCAGAGAATCCCAATCCGCGAGGTTCCAGGGCCAGGAGTACATGTTGCCACCCGATCCGCCACCGCCACCACCGTCACCGCCACCGACCCAGAAAGGCGCATAGCCCTCTGACCAGTCAAAGAAGTGTAAATGGACATTAAGCCGCCAATTGGAATGGTGCAGAACGACGTAACCCATATAGTTACATCCCTGTCCGGGGCCTGCGTCGGCCCATCCGTCGCCGTCGCCGTCATGGGCTACGGAACCGGCTGACGCCAGTATGCTCAGGGCGTCCGTCGATGAGGGCGTCCCCGGCATCGACGGACCTGAGGGGGCTGACGGAGCAAAGAATTCAATCATCCCAGCGTCTGCGGCGTTACAGATTGCAAAACACACCGTGATTCCGGCGATTAAAGCCATTCGCTTACACATAAGGTATCCCTCCTGTCATTTTTAACCGCGCAGGCGTCGCCTGCGAACGATGAGCATAAACGACCCAGCCGTCAGAACGACCAGCGTCGCCGGTTCGGGCACGTCGGGCCCGCCTTCGTCGCCGAACCCGCCGTCCGGAGGCGGGGGCGGAATGACGCCGCTGAGGTCCAGCGTGTAACTCAGGTCAAATGAATCGCCGGCCAGAACGGCCTGATCGAATATGATCGAAATAGTGGTTATGTAATTACCGTAGTAATCATAGGATACGTCAATATCCATCGTGTAACCAGCCCCGTCAATATCCAGAGAACCATCGACAAGCGTCGCAACGCGGAGAGTGATGGTGTAGCCTGTGAACGCTTCCGACGTGTTGTTGACGATGATCTTATCCATTTCCAAGAATTCTTCATCGGCGGTTTTCTGGAACCACGTCGTACCGGTTCCGCCCGGCTGCCAGGACGGGCTATACTCCTGCCTGCCCCGGAAATACCAGTAATTCGCGTTACTGCCATCCTGCTCCAGATACGGCGGCGTGGTTTCGGTGAACCAGACCGCACTGGAGTCGTTGTCGAAATCGGGGTCCGGGTCAAACTGGAAATCCATCGACGAGTCGATGATCGATATTTCCGCTGCGGCGACCCCACCGAACAAAAACACACAAAGAACCAAAATTGCATTTAGCCTGTACATTCCTGACCTCCTTACTTCACATGAGCCAATTCAAGTTACTTCACAAACATCTCGCTTCTCCTTTTGAAGCACACCTATGGGCCGATCGCTTTCATCTGTTTCCTCCTTCCTCGCCTTTAATTTGCCCTCAAAGACATAACATCACCCAATCAGTCGAAACGTGGGCCGCATTATGCGAACCACTAAATCTGAAATACGAGCACTTACGAGGGACACACTTACGCGAGGGAACTGCACTGCGAGGGAACTGCACTGCGAGGGAACTGCACTGCGAGGGAACTGATCTACGAGGGAATACAAAACTACGAGGAAACGCCTTCGCCTTTGCGAAGTGTAACTAATTGTAGGCGCAAAAGGCGAAGCGGACAACCTCTTTCTTTGTTTTTTCAGTTTTTTTTGCGAGATTTGAATCCAAATAGTAAAGAAAAGTGCGACACAGAGACGCAGAGAGACAGAGGAGAAAAAGGAACAAATTTTGTTTCCTCTGCCTCTCTGCGTCTCTGTGTCGTGTCATTTTGCTCGTCATTTGATAGGCAAGGCAATACCGGATTCGCAAAATCTTACTTGCTCGTATGCCAGCGGAAAGGTAAAGTACCGAATCTTAATTGGTAGCAGTGAGTTTGCGATTATGGACAGCGAGAGTAAATCCAGTTGCCGTTCATGCCCGATACATTCATCCTGCCGGAATGACGACGGTAATAAGTTGTCAGGCTGGCCTCTGGTCGGTCAGGCGATGGCGTATTTCCTCTTACCGCTGGCAGCGGCGATAGCAGGCGCTGCTGCGGGTAAAAGTGAAAATTCGCGGATACTGATCGGGTGCGGCGCGTTTGTGTTTGCCTTGGCAACGGCGGCGATAATCGGGATATTGGCGCAACGGAGACGGAAAGTAACTCAATGACAGTTGCTGATACGATAAAAATCCCCGGCAAACGGTCCTTCGCAAGGGGGATTCATCCCAGCGGTAAAAAATCGCTCTGCGCCGGTTCGCCCGTCGAGATTTTTCCAACGCCGAAATCCGTTCTTATCCCACTCTCGCAGCATATCGGCGCGCCGTGCGCCGCGACA
This sequence comes from Planctomycetales bacterium, assembly GCA_030631085.1. Taxonomy (GTDB): domain Bacteria; phylum Planctomycetota; class Phycisphaerae; order SM23-33; family SM23-33; genus JAUWNJ01. The sequence continues at coordinate 3,182 of DAOVLV010000280.1, forward strand.
GTCAAGCCGAGAACAGAAATTGCCATCGGAGATGTCGTCGGTAATTCCGAAGCCTTCGTCTCCGCACCGGTGCACGCATCGGTAGCCGGGACAACGGCGGCTGCTACCGTTACAACGCTCCCCAACGGTCAGCATGTCGGAGCCATCCCCATAACCGCAGCCGAAGAACAACCTCTTGCCGGACAAGAACTTTGGGACAATGTCTATGGCGGCAACTGGCCTACGGATTCCATCGAGTCGTTCGAGCCGAAGCAAATCGCCGAAGCCGTCCGCACCGCCGGTATCGTCGGCATGGGCGGAGCGACCTTCCCGACGCACGTCAAATTCGCCCGCAATCCCGACAAGCCCATCGATACGCTGATTATCAATGGCTGCGAGTGCGAGCCGTACCTCACGAGTGACCATCGCCTGATGCTCGAAGCGCCCGAACCGATAATCGCCGGCGCGCTCCTGTCGGCCCGAGCAGCCGGAGCCGAGCGGGTTATCGTCGCCATCGAAGACAATAAACCCGACGCGATAGAGAAGATGCAATCGGCAGCAGCGGGAACCGGAATCGACATCGTCGGCGTCCACACCCTGTATCCGATGGGCGGCGAGAAGCAACTTATCGTCGCGGTAATGGCCCGCGAGGTTCCTACCGGCGGCCTGCCGCTGGACGTGGGAGTGGTGG
>DAOVLV010000182.1 GCA_030631085.1 Planctomycetales bacterium
ACTCCGAGCCGCCCCATATCACCAGATTAGTGTAGCAGTCGGCGGTCTTTGTGCGGGGGTCGTATCGGAACTTTGACTTATCGTTCACCATTTTGGCGATTTCGATCAGCCTGACATTATTGCCCTCCACTACGATTCCCTCATCATATACAGGTTGGGAGCAATAGGTTCCACCTCCGGCCTTCCAATGATCGAGATATCTTCTGTACACGGCCCTCTTGCCCGGCCGGATAGGATAGACGCACCGGTCCCTATATACTTCGATGCAGTCCAGTTCGGCCCCCCTCAAACTGAACTCGAACGTCTTGGCGTTTTTGAGCCAGGGTTGGTTCTCCATGAGGCCGGGGACGATGCTTTCATCCACCCATGTGCGAAACCACCCGTCTTTGGAATACATAACCGTGAGCATGTGCCATTTTTCATCGGGTATCCACCAGTGATTCGGGCCGGCGCCGAAAGCCTCTTTGGACAGATCGATCCAGCCCCAGGCGCTGCCGGTGGATCCTCCTATCCCCGGCAGGAATCCACACTGCATGCCAAAGTACCAGTGAATTGAATCCGAGGGGGTGCTGGCCCAGTGAACCTTGTTTCCTCTACCGTCATCGCCGCGAATCCTGGGAAAACCCGGCGCTGCCTGATTAGGGTATCTGACTGTATATTTTCTCGATCGGTCACATTTCACCCAGCACCTCCACGTGCCGTGGGCAATGTCGGAATTAATGGACAATCCTCTTCCGGCCAGGAAGGCTTTACTCGCATCGGAACGTATCTTTCCGCGTTTGTCTATGGTGTTCCATTCGGGAAGCGGCCTGCCCCACGGATCCTTGCCAGTCCTTCCGTTCACCTTTCGGTCGCTGAAATAGTCAAAGAGATCCGGCGCTTCGGCTTTGGCCAAGGTCGAAACCACCCATTCCTGATGTATCCCGCCGTCCTTATTGGAAACGCTGACGTGAATCTCCCATGTCCCTTTCTCATTCGGCACGGTCCAGATGAGTGAATTTCCCTTCGCCTCCTGCCGCACCTTCTTGTTCAGTCGCCATTCGTATTTTTCCGCATTCTCTGCTTTTACCTGAAAGGTTATTTTGTCTCCGGGTTTGACCAGGTACATCTTGTCTTTGGCATTGTCCTTATTTCGGGGACGACCGCCGATGGAACTGAAGTCCTTTATTACCGGCGGTTCTGCATGGACAGAACCATCCGTGTGGAGCAACACAACCGCGCCGGCCAACGCAGCCAGCAGCGCATTTGTTATCCGTATCCTTGACATTTTTTGACTCCTTCGATGTAGCCGGTCGGCCTTCTGTAGTGTCCGGGGTTTCCGGGCAGCTTTGTCTGTGTGTCATTTTAATTCTTTGACTTGGACTTGCCTTTGAATTCCGCCTGCGTCCGGCGGTAGATGTCCATTGGGGTAACGACGTCAGCGGGAGTTTCGTCGGTCCTGTCGTAGAGGTAAAATATCAGGTATTCCAGTTCGCCGCCGGCAGGGGCCTTGTAGGTGAATTCGCTCTTCTTCGCGTCGGCCTTACTGATGGTAACGGTCGAGGTGTAGTATTTGTCCCCGATTCTGCCTGTCAGCCGCCACTTGCCCGGATAAGTCGGCGACCACGGTTTTCCGTGCCGCCAACGGCTGCCGCGGATGTTCCGTGTATAGGCCCGGCGCCACTGAACGGTTACGTCCTGGCCGGCTTTGACTGTCTTCGCTATCTTCTGATATTTCCAGTAGCCGTGGACGAGGATGCCGATGTATATCGGATCCTTTTCGCCGCCGAACCGGGCGAACGGAGCGGTCCAGACCCTGCCGCAGGCGCCTTCGCCGACGCGGCTCCATCCGGCGTGCCAGCCGCCCGGTGCGTTGCCGGTGTAAGGTGCCGCCCGTTTCCCGTCAGGCCAGGTCATTACCCAGATAATGTCGGCGTCCATAATGAAATCGAGAAGCATCTTACCGGTAGTCGGGAACTTCACCACGTGGTGTGCCGGAAGCCTCAATGAATCGGCAACGAAGTCGGTCCCGCCGTCGCCGGCTTCGGGGATAATGTTGAATCGGCTCTCGCCGTGCATGCCCTGCTCGGAGGCCTGGCGAACCGGCTTGATCTGAACCCAACTCTTACCTCCGCGGATTCGATAGGTGGTTGTAACGTTCACCGAGTATCCCTTGGGGAATCCCGGGCGGATGTGCGGATGCGAGGTGCTTTCGACCACGAGTTCTCCGGGCTGGTATTTCAGTATCTTTGCCCGGACCGATCCTTCCCCGTAGCAGCGGAGCCTTCCGGGCTTCTCGCCCCACCTGTACTTTCCGTCCGATAGCGTTACGGGCGCGAAATACGACCTGTATGCCTCGTTGTGGCGCGAAGGGGTGGCGGCGGCGTCCATCTTGGCATAGATAAAGTTCGCGTCGCGAGCGCTTGAATGCAGCGAGACCCAGAAGTTGTGCCCTTCGAGGATGGGGTCTCCCTTGAACTTGTAGTCGAGTTTTCCGTAGGGAACCTGGACCCACTTGTTCCGGCGTTTCCATGCCTCACAGCCATAATGCTTGTGCGAGTCCTTGCCCATAGTGTCCCAGATGCGGACCTTCCCGGCCGGCAGGGCGCGATAACCGGTTTTGAGCACGGCAGCAGGTGCGGGTTTAGGCGCTGGGGTTTTGTCGGTGGCGGAACTGCGCGACGAAAGGGCCACAAATATAACGACCACAGCCGACAGTACGATAGTTGTTCGTTTCATCAACATTTTTGTCTCCTTTGCTCTAATTAATCGACAGAAGGCGCGGCGGGTTTTTTGCCCTGAATGGCCTCGCGGTAGATATCCATTGGCGTATAGACGCCCCTGGCGGTGTCTTTGGTTCGGTCATAGAGGTAGATGAGCACGTACTCCAGTTTTCCGGCTGCCGGCGGTTTGAACGTCAGTTCCTTTTTGCCGACGCCTGCTTTATCAATGGTTATTTCACTTGTGTAATACTTCCCGTCGATCCGGCTGACCATCCGCCACTTGCCCGCGTACATAGGCCACCACGGGCCGTTCGTCTTGAACGGGCTGTCGGCCACTTTCCGCTCATAGGCGTACTTCCAGTTAATCGTGAAGTCCTTGCCTTTTTTGACCTGCGCGTCAATTTTCTGGTAATGCCAGTATCCGATGCGCAGGTGTCCAATGACGATTTTTTTGCCCATGAAGAAGGCGTATGGTGCGGAGACGACTCTCCCGCACCGTCCTTCCCCGATGTTGCTCCATCCGGCGTGGTACCCGTTCACCTGGTTCGACAGCATGAAGCGTCGTTTGCGGTATTGGACGGGCATACCGCGGTCCGGGCCTGATTTCGGGTCGGCGGGAGTCGGCATGAGGATCCAGAGGTTGTCGTCGTCCATTACGAAATCCAGGAGCATTTTCGCGGAGTGGTCGGGGATGACCGTGTAGCGATTCTTCTTGTCCTGGTCCAGGTCTTTGAGGGCGTCGTAAGCGTAGTCGGCTCCGCCCTTCATACCTTCGGGGAGGATTACGAACCTCGACTCGCCGTGCATTCCGACCGTGCTGCACTGGCTGACGGGTGTAATCTCCAGCCAGGGCTTGCCGGCTTTGACGCCGTAGTTCGCAACGACCTGGGCGACAGCCCGCTTGTCCTTGTTGGATTTCCTGCCCGCGCTCTGCACCACAATTTCTTTCGGGGTGTTCTTCAGCACCTTTATGTATCCGAGGTTTGCGCCACCGGCCCACAGGCCTCCGGGCGTGAACCACCCTCGGTAAAGCAGGTTGTGGCGAGGGCACTTGGGGTCTGAAGGCTTCGGTTTGCGATACAACACCGGGCCGCTGATATAACTGTCCGACCTCCAGGTGATATTGAAGAAAAAAGTGGCCCCTTCCAGGGCGACATCGTGCTCGACGGTCTTGGGCGTCTTACCGTAAGGTATCTGTCGCCATTGCGCGCGATCCTTCCATCCTACGAAGGCCATGCTGAGTTTCCTGCCGTAGGCCTTTCTCATGTCCCACAGGCGGACTGTTCCGGGTTTGGGACGGCGGTATCCGGCCTGCGGTTTTTCGGCTTCGGCCGCCGTCGCCCATACCGTCGCTATCATCAAAAACGCACATCCTTTGGTCTTCCACATTATGGTGTTTTCCTTTATTTGTCCGGCGCAGCGGGTTTTTTCCCCTGGATGGCCTGCCGGTAAATGTCCATCGGGGTGAAGACGTCCTTTGGAGTCTCTTTCGTCCGGTCGTAGAGGTATATCAGCACGTACTCAAGTGTTCCCGAAACGGGGCTGGTGAACTCGAAGGCGGAACTTTTGGTATCGGCCTTACTGACTATTACTTCCCGGGTGTAGTGCTTTTTGTCTATGCAGCCGATCATGCGCCACTTTCCCGGGTAGATCGGCCTCCATGAAGCGCCTTTCATGAAGGGGTATCCGGCGCCTATCTCTTTGGCGTAAGGTCTGTACCCCAGCCGCGTCCGCACGCACTTCCACCGGCCTGTGAATTTCTCACCGGCTTTGACCTTCGCGTTGATCTTCTGGTAGTGCCAGTAGCCGAACCGGAGCGAGCCGATGATAATCGGTTCTTTTTCGTCGCCGAAATAGGCGAACGAGCTGCCCCATACAGCACTCTTACCCTCCCCTATCCAGTTCCAGCCCCGGTGGTAGTTGGTTGTGCTCACGTCGGCCCACGGTCTGGCCTTCTTCGGCGTGGGCCAGGTTACCACGTACAGCTGGTCGTCGTCCATCATCAGGTCGAGCATCATTCGGCTCTTTGTGGGGAAGGATATCTTGTGGTAGTTGGGGTGGTGCGGGGCGTAGATGGCAGCGTCGGCCAGGAAATCCTGACCCTTCCGGCCCGCCTCCGGAAAGACGAGCATGCGGGTCTCACCGTGCATGCCCTGCTCGGTGGCCATGCGCACAGGGGTGATTTCCACCCAGGGCCTGCCGGCCAGTATCCTATAGACGGTCGTAACCCTCGAGCCTCTGCTAGGGTGCGATTCACTCTCTACCGCGATCTCGCCGGGCGTGTTCTTGACAACACGCGCCTTGTTCGATCCTTCCCCGTAGTTCCGCAGTCCCGACCCGGCGGGGGAGTGAGACCTGTAGAGTTCGTTGTCGCCGCCGGGTGTGCCCTTGTCGTCCACCTTGGGATAGA
>DAOVLV010000156.1 GCA_030631085.1 Planctomycetales bacterium
CGCGAGGACACCTTCGCCCATCAGTTTCCGGATAATGTTGTTACTTCTGATTCCGGTAGCGGCGGAGAGACTTTTGACTGTAATCGGTTCGGATATTTCGATTTCGCCGCCGGGACCGCCGAGCCTTGGCTCAACCTGTCCCGGACCGACGGATGCGCGATGCCGACGTAGCGTACCTCCGGCAGCGGCTGCCAATCGGGCGGACCTTTCCATAAGGTCTCTGTCCCGCCACTCTCGCAGACCTTCGCCTGATTCGCCACCGCCTTTTCGGCGCGGGCTACGACGCTGGGATCGCTTGGCCTTATCGCCCGCCGCCGCTCCGGTTCCGGTCCGACCTCGTTTTTTTCCTTTGGCTCCTGCCGACGAAGCCGCCGCTGCCGCCTCCGCTGCAAGGTCCGTAACAGGTTTGGGGCGCGGACGCCTTCTCACCGGGCGAGGCGCGGGAGATGTTTCAACACCGTCAAAACGCACGACCCGTGGGCCTTGAAGTTTGGCGGGAGCGGGAACAACCTGCGGACCTGCAGGTACGACGACTTCAGGTATGACCGGTTCGTTGGGGACGACTTTCGGTAATTCCGGTTCCTGGGGTTCTTCGACCGTCTCTTCGACTTCCGGAGGCGCTTCGGGCGTTTCGACTTCAGCGACCGCCTGTTGAGCCTCTTCAACCACCACCGGAGCTTCGCCTTCGGGTTCGACCTCCGCCACAGTTACGGGCGTTTCGACGGGGGATTCGTCAGCGGGTTCCTGCTCGGCAGCCTTCTTTTCGGCCGCTTTCTTCTTCCGACGCCGACGTTGCGCTTCGGCCTTTTTGTGGGCCTTGTCAAGATCGACGTGCGTGGTGGTTTCCACCGCCGTTCCGCCACCGGCAGCCTCGCTGAACCATTCACTGATAGTCGCCTCAAGACCCGCCGACAGCGCGGTCATGTGGTTCTTGACTTCCAGACCCTCGGCGCGGCATTTCTCAAGGACGGCCTTGGAAGTAACGCCCATCTCCCTGGCAAGTTCAAATATGCGCTTAGCCAAAAATTATGCTCCCGCTGTGTTAGTAATCAGTAATCAGTAGTTAGTAGTCAGTAGTCAGGAAAAAAAGATAACATACACATCAGTGTCGTTTTTTCTTTTCCCGGCTACTGACTACCGGCTACCGACTACTTATCTTCCGCTTGTACTTCTTCCGTATCGTTAACGATGTTATCGTCCGATGTGGTTTCCGCTTCAGTGGAAACTTCCTCTTCCGGCGTCGTCTCGTCGGTAGCGGCATCGTCTTTAGTCGTTTCTTGAACAGGCTGGGGCGGTTCAGTCGCTTCGGCGGCTTTGGCCGCTTCGTCGTTCTGTTGCTTTTCTTTTTCCGCCGCTTTTTCCGCTGCTTTCTTCACCAATTGTTCTTCGGCAATTTCTTTCGCCCGCTCACCGCACCGCCGGACGATCTGCTCGGCGAGGGACTGTTCCATCGCGAGTTCTTTGACAAGCGGTTCAGGTCCGACTTCTTCGAAGTCCAGGACGTTGACCATTCCCAGCGCGACGATTTGGCTGACGATTTGGCTATCGACGCCGTCGATATCGAGCAGTGTCTTTTCCATGGCGTCCATACCGCCGTTGAATTCCGTCGGCGTGAGTATGTCGATGTCCCATTGCGTAAGTCTGGCGGCAAGGCGGACGTTCTGACCGCGTTTCCCGATAGCCAGAGACAGTTGGTCTTCGGTTACCACGACGATTGCTCGTCCCATCTCGAAGCACAGGCTGATGTCATAGACTTCCGCCGGTTTGAGCGCGTTTGCGATTAGAACTTTGGAGGAATCGTCCCATCGTACGATGTCGATTTTTTCTCCGCCCAGTTCATCGACGATGCTCCTGATGCGGCTGCCCCGGATACCTACGCAAGCGCCGACGGCATCGACTCTCGAATCGAGGCTGCTGACGGCGACCTTTGTGCGGTATCCTGCTTCGCGCGCCAAGGCGCGAATTTCAATGACCTGTTCGGCAACTTCAGGCACTTCCACTTCAAAGAGTCTGCGGACGAAATCGGGATGCGTCCGTGACAGGACGATTCTGACCTGTCCTGGCTGCTCGCGGACTTCGAGGATCATCGCACGGACGCGGTCTTCGAGAGAATGCGTCTCGCCGGGGATTTGTTCGCTCCGTGGAAGAATGGCCTCGGCGCGACCCGTCTCGACAATCAACGACCCGCCTTCACGACGCACTACCCGTCCGGTGGCAATTTGACCTCGGAGTTCGAGATACTCTTCGTAGATGCTTCCTCTTTCGGCTTCGCGTATCTTCTGAATCATCACCTGTTTTGCGGTCTGTGCGGCAATGCGTCCCAGTTCGCTCATCGACAGAGGAGTCCCGTCAACGCCGGCGGTAATGGTGCCGTCCTGGCGATTTATACGCACTTCGATATCGTCGGCCTGGGCGTTCGCCTTGCGAATAGCGGAAATCATTGCCGCTTCCAGGTCCTCGAACACTGTCTCGGGGTCGATATTTCTGTCCCTGGCGATACCATCCACCAATCGCAGCAGTTCCTGATTCATAATCTTTCCCTTTTTCCGATTTATCTTGTCTCCGGCATATTACGAAGCCTTCGACAGGCAAAAAAAAGCGGGCATTGCGCGCCCACTTTAAAAACCAATTCCGCTTCCCGACATGTCTCGACGAGTCAGTCGTTCATAACGTCTCCCGACCGATTCGCCGACGATATGTCGGCAACCATCCCAAGTGGGTTGGGACTTTCTACCCGCCGCGGCGGGACAGGCCTGTCCGCCCTACGCTGAAGCACCGGCGGCCTCTTTACTTACACACAAGTTCACACCAGTCTCTCCCGGTTCAAAAATATGAAGTTTATCCGTGTCCAGGTACATCTGCATCTGGCTATCTTCGGAGATTTCCTCGTGAGCATTCACGCGAGCCACAAGGGTTTTATCGCCTATCTTCATGTGAACGTCTTTTGTATCACCAAGAATTTCCACCACGCTGACCTCGACAGGAAGAATGTTGTCGCCATCAGCGAAACGACCTTCGTGGCTGGAAGACATATGTTCGGGCCTGACGCCAAGCACGACATCCTTTCCCGTGTGGTCAACCAGATATTGGCTGTGGGTTTCCGGGAGTTTAAGTTTCGCCCCGGCGCCTTCCCACCAGACGCTCCCGTTGGAGCCGGTGAGTTTCCCTTCCAGGAAGTTCATCGGCGGCGTTCCGACGAACCCCGCCACGAACCGATTGACCGGGTGGTCGTACACTTCCAGCGGCGCGGCACACTGCTGAATAACGCCCTCAAACATGACCACAATCCTGTCACCCAGCGTCATTGCCTCTTCCTGATCGTGCGTAACGTAAATGGTCGTGGTGTGCAGACGACGGTGCAGGGACTTGAGTTCCGCACGGGTCTCAACGCGAAGTTTGGCGTCGAGGTTGCTCAACGGTTCGTCGAACAGGAACGCCTGCGGCTCCCGCACTATCGCCCGCCCCAACGCCACACGCTGCCTCTGACCGCCCGAAAGGGCTTTGGGCTTACGATCAAGCAGTTCCGAAATCCCCAGAATCTTTGCGGCATGGGCCACCCGTTGTTTTATCTCTTCTTTCGGGAACTTCCGCAACTTCAACCCGAAAGCCATGTTCTTAAACACCGTCATGTGCGGATATAACGCGTAACTCTGGAATACCATGGCAATGTCGCGGTCCTTGGGCTGAACGTTGTTAATCAGACGTTTGCCTATGTGGATAGTACCGGACGTTATGTCTTCCAGACCGGCGACCATCCGCAGCGTAGTGCTTTTACCGCAACCACTAGGCCCGACAAGAACGATAAATTCACGGTCTTGAACCGTCAGGTTTATCGACTTGGCGCCCACTATCCCGCCATCATAGATCTTTGTCGTATCCTTGAACGCTACTTCTGCCATCGCTATATACTCCTGCTGTTCACGGTAACCGGCGTATCAATTTAGTCCCTCAATTATAGGCGATGCAATATCACTGTCAAAGAAAAAGCAATATGAAAAATAACCGCCAACAAACACACCGGCATCTTCGGTGTTGACGAATCGGATTTTCGGCGATAGTGTTGGCGTTTGATTCACTCGATAAAACAAGGCATATAACAAATGATTGACATCAAACTGCTCCGCGAAAACCCGGACCTGTTCACCCAGGCAGCCAAGGCCAAAAACTTCAAGGTCGATATAAACGCCCTGCTGGAAGCAGACCGTCGTATCCTCGCGGCGCAGCAGGAGTTACAGCAAATACGAACCGAGCAAAACCAGGCAGGGAAGGACATACCGTTATTGCAGGCTGCGATAGCAGGTAAGATGGACTCCATCGGGAAAATGACCGCGCCAATCAGGGCTAAGATTGAACAGGTCTATAAAACTACCCAAAACGCAACTGCCCCCCTACGTGATAAGATCAAAGAGATACGGAAAGACGTTGTTGGGCGGATGAGTACCTTCAAAGTCCAGACCAAAAAACTCAATGATCAGATTGCAAAACTCCAGGGCGAGTTCGACAGTCTGATGCTTCTGGTCGCCCAGCCGGCGGATCCGGACGTGCCCGTCGGTCAAGACGACACCGAAAACGTAGAAATCCGCAAAGTCGGGAAAATTCGCAAATTCGACTTTGCCCCGAAAGATCACGTCGAACTGGGCAAGTCGCTGGATATTATCGACATCGAGCGTGGCGTAAAACTTTCCGGCTCGCGAAATTACGTCATGAAGGGCGCAGGGGCGATGCTGTATCAGGCGACGCTGCGACTGGCGATGGATATGATGCTCGCCAAGGGATATACGCCGCTGACCGTTCCGGTGCTGGTACGCAACGAGGTTATGACCGGGACGGGATGGTTCCCCGTCGGGCGGGACCAGGCATATCTGTGCGAACGCGACGGGATGAGCCTGGCAGGTACGGCAGAAGTGCCACTGACTGCCTATCACGCCGAGGAAATACTCCAGGCCGGCGAACTACCGAAAAAGTACGTCGCAATGTCGGCCTGTTACCGACGGGAGGCAGGAGCGGCAGGCAAAGACACCTACGGCCTCTACCGCATCCACTCCTTCGACAAGGTTGAACAATTCATTCTCGCTCCGAACGACAAGGACCAATCCATCGCCTTCCACCAGGAAATCCTCGCCAATTCCGAGGATGTGATGCAGACGTTGGGGCTGCCCTATCGCGTGGTGAACGTCTGCACCGGCGACCTTGGCCAGGGGCCGGTGCAGAAATTCGATATTGAAACGTGGATGCCGTCGCGGGATTCTTACGGCGAGACGCATTCCGCCAGCCGATTTTACGAATTCCAGTCCCGGCGGCTTAACATCCGTTACCGCGACATCGACGGGAAGGTAAAGTTCTGCCACACGCTGAATAATACGGTCATCGCCAACCCTCGGATACTGATACCCATCCTGGAACTCTACCAGAATGCCGACGGGTCGGTTACAGTCCCGGATGCCCTCCGCCCATACATGGGCGGGATGGAAAAAATCGAAGCCAAATAGAGGA
>DAOVLV010000203.1 GCA_030631085.1 Planctomycetales bacterium
GATATTCAATATTCATTTCTATCTGTTAGTGCATTTCCACGTTTACTTCGCCTATCCCGCCTCGATAGAAATTGAACTGCACGTTCGGATGCAGCGCCAGAAGCGACATTGGCGTCGAGGCGTCGGGGGTTTTTTTGGCGATCATCAGCGTCGTCAGCCTCATTCCGAACGGGTTATCGTGGGTTCCCGCCTGCCAGATGGAGACTTTTTCAGCCTGCCAGGTCTGTACGGGTCCGACGGTAACGGCACGGCTTGGAACGAGGTCCAGTTGCCCGCCGCCGGAGGTGCGTGCGTTCTGCATGATCGTTACCGGGTGCAGATCAACGATTCTCGTGTTCAATTTGAGGTATTCTTCGGGGCTTGGCGGATTGTCCTTATAGTCGCCCTGACGTTTCGGCGGGTCGTTGAACGCCCAGTGTTTGATATCGCCCTGCCCGCCCTGCATAACGGCACATCGGGGGCCGGTCCAACTTTCGACGTATTCTGTTACGTCGGCTTTGGGGAAGTGCAGGTTCGCCTCTGGTATTGCCAGTTCGCCCCTGATGTGGTCGAAGCACATTTCCATATCGGCCTTTGCGAACGAGAGCGGATGGTCGATGGGCGCTTCCGCCCCGTCGATAATCCATTCGTCCATACCCCAGAAGTGGGCGTCCTTGAGCGATAAGTCCATCGCGTTGACCAGCCTGGCCACCAGCGGCAGTTGCTCGGTCGGACCGATCGGTCCGCAGATGCCGACGGGATTATCGCTTGTCGCCTGTCGCCACGCCTCGATGTACTCCAACGCTTCTGCCAGGTAGAACTCGGCAAGCGTATCGTAGAATACCACCTTGAACCCCTCGCGCGACAGCGAGAGCATATCGTCGGCAGTCAGCCTGGCGGCATCGGTCAGTATCTCTTTATCGAGAGTGGTATAGTCCCACCAGTCCGGCGCGATTTTACTTAATGGTCTTGCCATATTTTTTAGTCTCCTTCTTTTAACAAGGTTCTGCCGGTATCGAAACAGAATAGCAGGATTATGGGGATTACAGGATTATGGGATAAAAAAACAAAAGAAAAAAATCCCTATAATCCTGTAATCCCGCTCTCTCTTCTTTTTTCTTCTTTTTCTTCCAGCAAAATTAAAATCCCAGTAATCCTGTAATCCCTGTAATCCCGCTATCTCTTCTTCTTCTTCTTCTTTTATAATCCCGCCACCAGATCGCCCAGCGCCTCACTGAGCGGATCGAAATCTTCTGCTGCGAAGCCGAGGTGTGAATGTCTTATCCATCCTTCGGCGTAATCGAATCGTCCCGACATTTTGCCTACGTTCTTTGACATTTCAACCATCGTGTTGAGATAGGAGTCATGCCCCTGGCTTTCGTCGAGCCATTCTTTCTGGCTTCGATGAGATGCGAGGGCGTCGCGTTTCGTGTCGATAACCGAGGAGATATTGACGTAAAGGTCGGGTGTAATTGGTTTTCTGTACTGGTCCCGCAGGCCCCACGGTAGGGCGTGATATAGGGCGGTATCGTCGCTTATGGGCGCGACGGGTGGGTCGGTGATGAAGTTTCGCATATTCCGGCAGAAGGCTGCCGTTACCGCCAGGCGGGAGACATTGACGTGGTCTTCCATATAATCCTGCGGCGACGGGATGAGCAATACCTCCGGCCTGACCCGACGGATAACTGCACAGACCCTGGCGACCAGCGAAGGCGTATAGTAAATCTGGAGGTCATCGACGAGCGGTTCGTGGAATGTTGCGCCAAGGTCCCTGGCTGCGTTGCGGGCCTCGGTTGCGCGGACGGTAACGACTTCGTCGTAGTCCATAGTGGCTGTACCGCACGATCCGTTTGCGACGTTCATGTAGTGCAGTTCATACCCAGCCTCACCCAGCAGGATCAGCGTCCCGGCCATCATTAGTTCGATGTCGTCCGGGTGGGCTGCTATTGCAAAAGCGACTTTGCTCATAATTCAACTCTCCTGCGAAGCCTGATATTGTCGGTATAATACGGATTCGGGCGCTCGTCTGCCAGAGTTTATAGGAATGGATGCGAAACGAATTATTTTGCGTAGTTCAGTACGACAAGTCGGGCTATCAAAAAAACAGCGCCGAACTCTCAAAGAAGTTCGGCGCTGTTTTTTTGATAGCCCGACTTGCGATAATCTAATCGACCAGTCGTTTTTTAGGAACGTGCCCGCTATAAGCGAGGAAGCGGTTGGTATTCAGCACCGGTATCTGAAGACTTACGGCAATGGCTTTTACCTGCCTGTAATAGTCGTATGTCTTCATCCTTTCGTGGTAAATTTTCCACACAGCCGGTGGCGCGTCCTCTGCAGGTTTGGGCGGTCGCGGCGGCTCATCGCCCATGACCACAAAATCGGTGCTGATGGAAATCTCATCGGCAACCTTTCCGCCGAACCGTTCAATTATCGCACGAACATGACGGTTGGCGAGCGGGTCGGACCTGCCTGTCCCGTAGAGGTCAAATTCGCCCTCGACGACGAAATTATAGGTGCGAGTAGAACTGAAAACGAGGTTGACTATCAGGTCGCCTTCGATGATAGGGTCGTTCTTATCCTCTGTCTTGGTAATCCTGCATTCGCTGGTAGTCAGGCCGACGTTGACGATTACAATTTTAGCCTTTGGTTTTATCTTCCCGTTTTTGTCTGTGGTTTTGATAATGCCGGTCCGCGCCGAAAAGACGCTGAAGGTAAGCCCCGCCGTTACGCGGTCTCTCTCACCGAGGTTTATGTAGCATATCCCCTGGCCGGGCATCACCTTGGCGACCTTGCCGGATGGCTTGCTCACAAGCCATTCGCCGACGCTGCCGGCTTTACCTTTTATATCGCGGATGATTTTCTGTAACCTGGCAACATGGGCGCCGAGTCGCTGAATTTCCATTGCCTTGTCGCCGAGTTCGGCGTCCAGGGAGTCGATTCGCCGGTCACGTTGCTTGAGTATGCCCTTGAACTCTTCATTCGCCTTATTCACTTCGGCCTTGTAGTTGTCCAGGCCTTTCTTGTAAAGTTTCCCCTTAGCGGTCAATTCATCCCGGATCGTTTTCAGTTGCTTTGTCAGTTCCTGCTTGATGTCGCCTATTGACTTTTCCTTTCGGGCGACTTCGTTCCGAAGTTCACTGTGGATTAATTTGCCCTTCTCGATTTGGCTTTCGAGGTCGGCGATGTTGACGCTAAGACCCGCGATTGCCGAGGACAGGCTGCCGTAATCTGGTTTAAGCCCCTCAAGCCTCTGGTTGGCTTCTTCCTTCGCCGCTTCCGGGCTGACGATTCGCCCCGCTATTTTTTTGACCAAATCGTTAATAACGGCGGTCTTTTCCCTGCTCTCTTTGGCAAGTTTGAGACTTTTCGTCTTTTCCTCGCCGAGTCCCTTGACGCTTTCGTCGTTGCGGACATAGAACAACACAGCCAGTGTCGTCGATGCAAGGAAAAGGAACGCCAGAAGGATTAACACATACGGTGGACCGCCACGTCGTTGCACAACACGAGCCATGGACTTACTCCTTATAATGCAGCCGGTATTTCGTTTTGAAACCTCTTTACCCGATGCAGTATCCCCCCTGAACTTCGGCGCGTCAACCATTTTTTCAGGTCGTTTGCATAAAAGGGAGCAGTCGTCCTTCGGTCAGGCTGGAGTAACTCGTGGGGACGGTTTTCAATTTTCAATTTCCAATTGAACAGATAAAAGCAACGAAAATACTTTCAATTGGAAATTGGAAATCGGAAATTGGAAATTCATATTCGTTGACCGTAACGACCGGGAACGATAGGCTCTAAAAACCGTGGGTAGGAATTTTTACATCATTGACGGGCACTGGCAGATATTCCGCGCTTACTATGCTCCGTTTCGGGACCTGAGAAGTCCCGCTGGCGAGCCTACCCGCGCGACCTATGTCTTCACCACGATGCTGATGAAACTCATCGCCGAGCAGAGGCCGGACTATCTGGCAGTGGCTATGGACAGCGGGCGCGAGTATCTTCAGCGGACGCGGATTTACCCTGAATACAAAGCCAACCGCGCCGAAGTGCCCGAAGACCTCCCGCCCCAGATAGACCGGATTGCACGCATTATCAGGGCAATGGGAATCCCCCTGCTTCAGAAAAAGGGAGCCGAAGCCGACGACATCATGGCCACCATCGTCCGCCGATTGGCCGGAGACGACGTCCGGGTCGTCATGGTTAGCCGGGATAAGGACCTCGAACAACTCATCGGACCCGACGCCGTGCTGTTCGATCCGATGAAGGATGAAATTATCGATGCCGCCAGGTTGGAGGAGAAAAAAGGTTATCCACCAGCCCAGGCCGTCGAGATACAGTCCCTCTGCGGCGATACGTCCGACAATGTCCCCGGCGTTCCGGGAGTCGGGCCTAAAACCGCCGTCAAACTCATCAGGCAATTCGGCTCGGCCCAGGCCGTTATCGAGCACGCCGACGAACTGACGCCCAAACTTGCCGAAAACATCCGTACGCACACCGACACCATCGCGCTGGCGAAAAAATTGGTAACGCTCGCCGACGATGTGGACATTGAAACTCTTCTGCCTGACTTTGCCTTCAGCGGAATCGACGCCGATACCGTCCGCCCCATGTTCGACGAACTGGGGTTTCGGCGGCTGGTGGAGCAGTTGGGGTTATGTAGCACGGGCGTCTCGCCCGTGAATCGCAACACAGGCGTCTCGCCCGTGCGGAAAGAATACATGGCCGAGACGGCCATGCTACGGACAACGGCGAAGGATTTCGACTATCGTTGTATTGACACGACCGAAGGGCTGGACGAATTGGTGAAGGAATTAGTGGGTATTTCGTCCCTGGCGGTCGATACGGAGACGACTTCTCTGGCGCCCACGC
>DAOVLV010000342.1 GCA_030631085.1 Planctomycetales bacterium
CGTATTCGCTGCGGGTATTTTCGATGTCCTGTTCCAGGAAGTCCCGACTCTGGGCGAGGTGGTCCCGTTGCGACAGCGCCATTTGCCCGTCCAGATCGCGGACGCTTTCGGTGAAAGAGCCACCGGCATCGTACTTACCCTGCTTGATGGTCCCCTTGGCCGACAGGTCCTTGGCCATTTCCTGGAGGTCTGCATTGTTCGGGTCCAATTGCAGCGCCATGTCGCACGCCGGCAGGGCGGATGCGTAATCCTCGATTTCGGTGAATGCCTCGGCAATCATGATGAGGATACGTTTATCGGGGCGTTTTGCTTGCCTCATTGCATCGAAGAGAATAAGCCCCATCCACTTGACGACTTCGGGATGGTCGATTTTGCGTGCGGCTTTGAGCACCGCGACCATGTGCGAGACATTTCCGGGGTCCTTGGCGAGGAGGAATTCGGCATTGACCAGCGTATCGACGGGTTCCTTTCCCCCTTTGCGCTTCATTGCTTCCATGAACCCTGCCGGTTTTCCGCCCTGCACCTTGCGCTTCAGCGATACCTCGCGCAGCAGGCTGTGTCCTCGTTCGATATTTCCCGGTTCCCGTCGGATACCGTCAAGATACATCTGGATGGCGAAGTCCCAGTTACCGGTTTCTGCCACCTGGTCGCCGCGATCAAAAAACGCTTTGCCTTTTCCCGTTGTGTCTTGTTTATCCTGTGAATCTGTCATTTGATTTAAGTTCCCTGTTGCTTGCGAGTCCGTGCGAAAATACTTTAGCCCAATATCGTCGAATGAGCAAGGGCGAAGAGGCTATGTATCACCGGCGGGTTTATTGTACCACATTTCGGGGTCAGTGTGTGCCGGCATCGCACAGCGTGTTGGCGATGGTCAGGAATTCCTGCGGGCTGACCTGTTCGGGGCGGACTGACGGGTCGATACCCGCCTTGGCCAGGGACCAGAGGAAATCCTGCGGCGAAAACGGTAAATCCGTCCTTTTTGCCGCTGATGTTATCTTCTTCCGGCGGTGTCCGAATGTCGCAGAAAGCACCGAGGATAGCACTTCCATATCGACGAGTCTTTTGGCGGCTTTGGCGTCGAAATCAAGCCGGAGCATTTGGGAGTGAACTTTAGGCTTAGGCCAAAAGGCTTCGGGCGGTATCACTCTTCCCGCTGTGGCGCGAGTCAGCAGGGCGACAAGGACGCTGACAGGCCCATATGCTTTGCTGCCGGGGTCAGCCAACAATCGTTGAGCCACTTCCCGCTGGACGGTAAATGTCATTCGAGTGAAACAAATCGGCGCCGTTGCCCCGCAAACCGCTTTCCATGACAGAACCAGACAATTCATTACCAGCGGCACGGCGATGTTGTAGGGCAGATTGGCGATGAGTTGGACATTTTCGACTTCTGACAGTGCGTCGAGTACCTCCGGTGCGATTTCGTGCTTACCTGCAAGAACGTCGCGGCCGAGAATGACCAGGTTTTCCTTGTGCCCCAGTCGTTGGCGAAGAATCTCCGTCAGCGCCCTGTCGGCTTCGACTGCCACAACGCCGGCTGCGCGGGTCAGAAGTTCCTCAGTCAGCGAACCTGTAGCCGGTCCGACCTCGAGGACGGTCTCGCCGCCTTGCAAGTCGGCCAGTTCGAGCAGTTTGCCCATCAGGTTTGCATCGACGAGGAAGTTCTGCCCCAGGCTTCTGCGAGGCCTCAATCCTGCGGCGGAAAGAATATCCCGAATTTCAGAGAGTGTTTGCATAGGTCGATCCAGACCGTGTACTATAAAGAAATTGAACCACTTTGTAATTTCCAATTGTCAATTTCCAATTTCCAATTGAACAGATAAAAGCAACAACGAAGACACTTTCAATCGGAAGCCGGAAATATCTTTGTTGTTTTTTTTATTCTGTTCAATTGGAAATTGGAAATTGGAAATTGACAATTGGAAATTGAAAATGATTTACCATCGTTGGGACATTTCGCCTCGCATGGCAATAGCGCTTCAACGCAAGTTGGCGGAACGGGTGCGTATCGAGCCGATTACCGGTCCTGTGCAGACCATTGCGGGGACGGATTGCGCGTTCGCTTCCGGTGGGAAGCGGATAGTGGCTGTTGCTGTCCTGTGCGACGCCGCCACGTTGGAGGTCATTACGACGGCCCATGTGGAGCAGCCTTGCCGATTCCCTTATGTTCCGGGTCTGTTGAGTTTCCGCGAGGCCCCTGCTGTTATTGCCGCTGTGAAACGCCTGCCGGAGCGGCCTGACTTGCTGATGTGCGACGGGCAGGGGTTGGCGCATCCCCGCCGGTTTGGGCTTGCCTGTCATGTGGGATTGTGGCTGGATTTACTGACGATAGGAACAGCCAAGAGTCGGCTTTGCGGTGAGCACCGCTCGGTGGGTGAACGCCGGGGATGTCGCGTTCAATTACGGCACAAAGGTGAGATTATCGGCGTTGTCCTGCGAACGCGAACCGGAGTCAAGCCGCTCTACGTTTCCGTCGGACACCGCACGACGCTGGATGATGCTGTCCGTTGGACGCTCCGCTGCGCAAAAAAATTCCGCCTCGCCGAACCCGTCAGACAGGCGCACATGCTGGTAACGTCCCTCGCGCGGCGCAGCACATGAACACGCAGACCCGCCCCGGATACCGCATGAAAAAAGATTTTGGAACAGAGCTGGAGGGAGAGTATGATGACCGTTGTTGAAATACAAGTATTGGTTTGGACTAATTGGGAGATGCTATTGATGCGAATCGTGGATATTACCGGCTGGATACACAATGGGATGTGGCAGTACTGCGACAGTTACCCCGGCGCGCGGATTACGGAATGCGAGAAGCCGCCGTTCATTCCGGCAGAGAAGGAGTGCTATTGTCAGAATTTTGAGATAGGCGGCCAGTCGGGCACATACATCGAGACTGCCGCCCACGTCGATGCGACCGCCACGCCGGTGGTCGATATTCCGCTCGACGAACTGTTCATGGACGTGGCGATCATAAAGTTGCCGCCGAAAGGGCCTCGTGAAAAGGTAACCCTGGCGGACCTGGAGGCCGCCGAGCCTGACATCCGAAAAGGCGACGGCGTCATTATCGGCACCGGCTGGGACAGGAAATGGCGGGATGCGGATTTCATCAAG
>DAOVLV010000054.1 GCA_030631085.1 Planctomycetales bacterium
CGACGTGATGGTGATACCACGGGCCTGTTCTTCGGCGAGGTAATCCATCACCGCAGTACCGTCGTGGACTTCGCCTATCTTGTAACTTTTTCCGGCAAAGTACAGAATCCGCTCCGTAACGGTGGTTTTTCCCGCGTCGATATGCGCGGTAACGCCGATATTGCGAACTTGTTGTAGTTTCTTTGCCATGTCAGAGTACGCATATAAGCGAAGACCGCAGTGCTATCTCTGCGGTCTCCGGTGGTTATGTCGAGATTTTATCGTGCGAAGTGCGCGAAGGCTTTGTTCGCATCGGCCATGCGGTGAACATTTTCCCGCGTGGTAATGGCCGATCCTTCCTTCTTGTATGCCGCCATCAGTTCCGACGCCAGTCGCTGCGAAGTCGGCGACCCTTTACCGGCGCGAACCGCCTGGAGCAACCATCGTATCGCAAGCGAAAGTCGTCGCCTGGCGTTGACCTGCATGGGGACCTGGTAGTTTGCGCCGCCGATGCGCTTGGAGCGAACTTCCAGCATTGGTTTCAAGTTGTCGATTGCCTGCTCGAAAACTTCGATCGCTTCGGCGTCTTTGATCTTCTCGCCGATGGTGTCCATCGCGTCGTAGAATATCCGCAGAGCGGTGCTCTTCTTACCGTCCCACATCATGCAGTTGACGAACTTGCTGACCAGTTTGCTTTTGTAACGCGGGTCGGGCGCCAGTTGTTCGGCCGATGCTGTCCATTTCTTATACGCCATTGTTATTTACCTCTCTTTGCACCGTAGAGGCTTCGCCCCTGACGTCGGCCTTCAACGCCGGACGTATCCAGCGCGCCACGAACAACATGATATCTTACACCGGGTAAGTCCCTGACTCGCCCGCCACGTACCAGGACGATACTGTGTTCCTGAAGGTTGTGATCAACGCCCGGAATATAGGCGGTTATCTCTTTACCGTTGCTAAGCCGGACACGCGCAACCTTCCGAAGGGCGGAGTTGGGCTTTTTGGGCGTCATGGTCTTGACCAACACGCACACGCCTCGCTTCTGCGGGCATTGCTCCAGTGCTACGTTTTTCTTCTTGGCCGATGGCTTACGCCTCGGCCTGCGAACCAGTTGATTAATTGTCGGCATCGTAAATCCTCAGTAAAACAGTAAATCAGTTTATCAGTGAATCAGTAAAAACAGTTCATCAGTAAATCAGTTTATTGGTTATCGCCACTTTTATCCATATATTAGCGAAAATCGCACCGTCTTTGCCCGATCAACTGATTTACCGAGCAACTGATTCACTATATTCTCATTCCTGTCCTGTAAGTGCTCGTTGGACTGCCTGTTGAATCTGTGCTTCTGTAAGTTCTGTTGTGGCCTCTTCGGCAAACATTTCGGGAAGTTCCGCAACGGCCCGTTTTATTTTCATTTCCAGATACGGTTTGAAAGTCGTTCCCGCCGGTAGCAGGTGTCCGAGAATCACATTCTCCTTTAAACCGATGAGATTGTCCACTTTTCCTGCGAGGGACGCTTCGGTAAAGACCTTTGTCGATTCCTGGAAACTCGCAGCCGAGAGGAAACTGTCGGACTGCAATGCGGCTTTGGTTATACCCAACAGAAGACTTTTCGCCATTGCCGGTTTGGTCTTGCGTGTTTTGGTAATGTCCCCGCCGGTGGCTTTCGCTTCGGCATTGGCCTGCTCGATCTTCTGTCGCGTAGCGACCTCGCCGACGACGAATCCCGTATCACCGGGTGAGACAATTTTCAGAGATTTCGTCATTCTTTCGTTCTCGGCGCGGAACTTGAATTTATCGACAATTTCTCCGGGGAGCAATTTGCTGTCACCGACGGCTTCGACCACGACTTTTCGCAACATCTGCGAGACGATGACCTCAACGTGCTTGTCGTTGATGTTCTGCCCCTGGCTGCGATAGACGTTCTGCACCTCTTCCAGCAGGTAACGCTGAAGTTCTTCCTCGCCTCGGATATCGAGGATGTCGTGCGGTACCAGAGGTCCTTCGGTCAGTCTGTCGCCGGCTTCGACATCATCGCCGGTGTGCACCAGCAGGTGCTGGTCGTGCCCGACGTGATGTTCCCGCTCCATAACTTCCGAGCGGACGATAATGGTCATCTTTCCTCGGCGTTTATCTGTAGATAACTCGACTCGCCCGGAGATTTCCGCCATCGAGGCAGGTTCCTTGGGCTTTCGGGCCTCGAACAGTTCTGTAATACGTGGCAGACCGCCGGTAATATCCTGCGTACCCGACATTTCGCGTGGCTGACGCGCCAGTAAGTCTCCTGGCTTGACGGTTTGCTCTTCTTTGACCTCAATTCGCGCCTTGGATGGCAGGTAATGGAAGTCGAGAATCTTTCCGCTCTTGTCCTCGATGACGACTCGCGGGTGCTTCTCGCCCTTGTGCTCAATAACGACGAATCGAGTGGCGGTTTTTCCCTTTTCGGATTCTACCCTGACGGTTTCGCCTTCCTCGATGTCCTGGAATCGAACGATACCGGCGACCTCGGCCAGGATGGGCACGCGGTGCGGATCCCACATGACCAGTCGCTGGGACGATTTCACACTAGCGCCGTCTGCTGCCAGTACCAACGCACCGTAGGGAACCTTGAATTTTTCGATTTCCCGATCCTTGGCGTCAAGAACGGCGATTTCACCGTTGCGATTCAATGCAATCCATGCCTTGCCTTTGGCGACCTTGGCCAGAGCGAACTTCAAATCGCGGTATTTCAGTGTTCCGGCGACACTGCAACGCAACTCTGATGTTAATACATCTCTTGTTGCGACTCCGCCGGTGTGGAATGTCCGCATGGTCAACTGCGTTCCAGGTTCGCCGATGGACTGTGCCGCGACGATTCCGACCGTCAAACCTTCCTCAACCAATTGCCCGCTCGATAAGTCCAAGCCGTAGCACTTGGCGCAAATACCCAGCGGTGAATCGCACGTCAATGGGCTGCGAACGCGAATCGTCTCCAGACCGAGTTCCTCAATCTTGTCCGTAACTTCCCTGGTGATAATATCGCTTTCTTTGACGATCACCTCGTCAGTAATGGGATTGACGATATTCTCTCTGGCGACGCGGCCTATGATTAATTCCCGCAACGGAACATCTATCTGCTCACCCTTGTAGATGGCGCTCTTGGTAATACCCTTGAGCGTACCGCAGTCCAGTTTTGTAACGATCACGTTTTGCGCGACGTCGGCAAGTTTTCGCGTCAGGTATCCTGAGTCGGCGGTTTTCAGTGCGGTGTCGGCCAGACCCTTTCGAGCGCCGTGAGTCGAACCGAAATACTCCAGCACCGTCAGACCTTCGCGGAAATTGGCCTTGATGGGCGTTTCGATAATCTCGCCGGACGGTTTGCTCATCAGGCCTCGCATACCCGCCAACTGCCTGATCTGGTCAATATTTCCACGAGCGCCCGAATCGCTCATCAGCCAGACCGGGTTGAGATACTTGGCGTCGTCTTCGCGCTTATCAGTACGCAACGCGTCCATCAGCGCCTTGGTAACTTCCTCGCGGGCGTGAATCCACACGTCGATCGTCTGGTTATAACGCTCGCCCTCGGTAATAGCGTTGGATTCGTAATCGTGACTGATACGGTCCACGCGCTTCTGGGCGTCGTCGAGAATCTGCGTCTTGGCGTCGGGTATCCGAAGGTCGGTAACGCCGAAACTCAAACCGGCAAGTGTCGCCCAATGGAAACCAAGGCTTTTGATATCGTCCAGCAGGTTCAGCGTTGCAGCCCGTCCGATCAGAGCGTAGCAATCGCTGATAACCCTTCCGGAACCCCTTCCTCCGAGAGCATAATTATAGAATGGCATGCCTTCGGGAAGAACGTCGTTGAAGATGCACCGTCCGACAGTAGTGATAACCTTGCCGTCTTCACTCGTGTATTCACGGTCGTCTTCGATGACATTTATGTTCGCCGACATTCGCACCATAATCGGCGCGTGCATACCGATAAGACCGAGATCGCGAGCCATCATCGCCTCGTGCGAATTGGCGAAAATTGGCAGTTTACGCCCGTCGAACTCGCTGTTTTGAAGTCGATCGTCCGCGTGAGTGTTACCCTGACCAGCTGTGAGGTAATAGATGCCCAGTACCATGTCCTGACTGGGTGACATGATGGGCGAACCGTTTGCCGGGCTGAAGATGCTGTTTGTTGACAGCATCAGCACGTGCGCTTCTGTCTGCGCCTCGATTGACAGAGGAAGGTGAACCGCCATCTGGTCGCCGTCGAAATCGGCATTGAAACCCTTGCAGACCAGCGGATGAATCTTGATGGCGTTACCTTCGACCAGGACCGGTTCGAACGCCTGGATACCCATTCGGTGAAGCGTCGGGGCACGGTTCAGGAGAACCGGATGCTGGTGTATGACCTCTTCGAGAATGTCCCAGATTTCCTTATCCTTCCGCTCGATCATCTTCTTGGCTGATTTGATCGTGTCGGCCAGACCTCGCTGGCGGAGTTTGCGGATAATGAAAGGCTGGAACAGTTCCAGAGCGATCTTTTTGGGTAGTCCGCACTGGTGCAGTTTCAGTTCCGGACCGATGACAATCACTGACCGGGCGGAGTAATCCACCCGCTTTCCCAGGAGGTTTTCGCGGAACCGACCCTGCTTTCCCTTAATCATATCGGTAAGGCTTTTCAGCGGCCTGGCCGATGAACCGAGCACCGCTCGTCGGCATCGTCCGTTGTCCAGCAGGGCATCAACCGCCTGCTGAAGCATCCGTTTTTCGTTTCGGATAATCACCTCAGGAGCGTTCAGGTCGATCAGTTTTTTCAGACGGTTGTTCCTGTTAATGACCCGACGGTACAGGTCGTTCAGGTCGGAGGTTGCGAAATTTCCGCTTTCCAGAAGCACCAGAGGTCGAAGATCCGGGGGGATGACGGGGATCACGTCCATGACCATCCATTCGGGTTTCCCGCCGCTTCCGCGAACGGCTTCGACAAGTCTCAACCGCTTGGTCAGGTCTTTGGTCTTCTGCTTGGAACCGGTCTTGTCGAGAGCGTCGCGGATTTCTCCGACCAGTTCGTCCAGGTCCATTTTCTCCAGCAGTATCCTGACGGCTTCAGCGCCCATCATCGCCTCGAACTCTTTACCGTATTGTTCGCGAGCGACCTTGTATTCTTCCTCGGTAAGAACCTGGTGTGATTTCAGCGCTGTTTCACCGGGGCGGACAACAATGTACTCCTGGAAAAGAATAATCTTCTCAAGATCGGAAGTCTTGACACCCAGCAGCGTCGCCAGCCGGCTCGGAAGGGCCTTGAAATACCAGATATGGACGATTGGGGCGGCAAGGTTGATGTGCCCCATCCGCTTTCGCCGGACGCGCGAGTGCGTTACTTTCACGCCGCAACGGTCGCAGATGATGCCCTTGTGCTTGGTGCCCTTGTATTTACCGCAGGCACACTCCCAATCGCGTTCGGGTCCGAAAATGCGCTCGCAGAACAACCCGTCTCGTTCCGGGCGGTACGTACGGTAATTAATCGTCTCGGGTTTCTTGACTTCTCCGAACGACCAGCTGCGAATGTCGTTGGCCGATGCCAGCGAAACCTTCACCGAACCGTAATCGTTAACCCTGTCGTATACGCTGTTGACCATGATTATCAGCTCCTCAAATGAGGCTCTTCTTTTCCAGTTGGATGTTCAGGCCCAGACCCCGCAGTTCGTTACACAGAACGTCGAACGACACCGGCGTACCGGCTTCGAGTGTATTGACGCCTTTGACCATTGATTCGTAAATTTTGGTTCGTCCTTCCACGTCGTCGCTCTTGACGGTCAGCATTTCCTGGAGCATGTAAGACGCTCCGTAACTCTCCAATGCCCAGACTTCCATCTCTCCGAATCGCTGTCCGCCGGTCCGCGCCTTTCCGCCCAGCGGTTGCTGGGTAATCAGCGAGTAAGGGCCGGTCGAACGGGCGTGAATCTTGTCGTCCACCAGGTGGTGAAGTTTGTTGACGTACATATACCCGACGGTAACTTTCTGTTCGAACGGTTCGCCCGTCCGCCCGTCATAGATGATTGTCTTTCCATCGGTCGGCATTTCCGCCAGAAGTTCGGCGGTCGCGCCGGCGGACTGAATGGCTTCGGTATCATTTTGCCGGGCGCGGACGTGCTCGTTGGCCTGTTCAATGGCCTGGGTAATCTCGGCTTCGGTCGCGCCGTCGAAGACGGGGGTAACGGCCTGGAACCCAAGCACCGCAGCGGCCCAACCGAGGTGCGTCTCGAGGATTTGCCCGACGTTCATTCGGGACGGGACGCCGAGGGGATTCAGGCATATTTCCACGGGTGTACCATCGGACAGGAACGGCATGTCTTCTTCGGGCATGATTCGAGCGATAACGCCCTTGTTACCGTGGCGCCCCGCCATCTTGTCGCCGACAGAGAGTTTCCGCTTGGTAACGACATAGACCTTTGCCATTTCCAGCACGCCCGACGGTAGTTCGTCGCCGCGCTTCATATGGGCGAGTTTCCGCTGCTTTTCGCTCTCGATCTTCTCAATCGTAGGCCAGTACCGTTTGTAGATGGTCTCGCCACGCTCGCGATCGGCGGCTTTACCCTTAATCCACCTGCTCTTGAAACCTTCGATTTGTTCGAGAATAACGGCTGATATGTCGCTGGCGCCTACCTTCTGGCGTGTGGACGGATCGACCATCTGCGAGCCGATGACTTCGTTAATCTCGTCGCACATCTGTCGGAAGACCACAATGGCCTTTTCGTCCATCTTGGCGCTGTAGGCCTTCATTTCCTTGGTCAGCGCCTTTTTCCGCTCGTCGGACATCTGGACTCGCCGACTGAAACGCTTGGCGCCAATGACCACGCCTTCTTCGCCGGCGGGAAGTTCCAGTGAATCGTTTTTGACGTCTTCACCGGCCCTGCCGAAAATAGCGTGAAGCAACTTCTCTTCGGGCGTCAGTTCGCTCTTGGACTTCGGCGCGACCTTCCCGACGAGAATATCGCCCGGCTTGACGCGGGTGCCAAGGCTGACGATCCCGTTGACGTCGAGATTCCGCAGCGCCCTTTCAGAAACGTTGGGGATGTCGCGGGTGAACTCTTCCTTGCCAAGTTTCGTCTCTCGCACCTCGACGTCGTACTCTTCGATGTGAATGGAAGTGAAGACGTCATCCTTGACGAGTTTCTGGGAGATAAGGATGGCGTCCTCGAAGTTGTACCCGTCGAACGGAACAAAGGCTACGAGTATGTTCTTGCCCAGCGCCAATTCGCCGTTGCAGCAGGCCGGTCCGTCGGCGATTATCTCGTTTTTTCGAACACGCTGACCAATCTTGACGATAGGTTTCTGGTTGAGACAGGTTCGCTCGTTAAGGCGTGCGAACTTACGCAATTCGTATTCATCGACATTGTCAATGACGACCCTCCGGGCATCGGCGTATGTAACGGTACCGCCCTTACGCGCGCGGATCACCATACCGGAATCGGCGGCAACATTTTTCTCCAGACCGGTCGCAATGATCGGAGGCTCGGTCCTTATCAACGGAACCGCCTGTCGCTGCATGTTCGAACCCATCAGGGCGCGGTTGGCGTCGTCGTGCTCCAGGAACGGTATCAGCGCAGCCGATATTCCCACCGTCTGCTTCGGTGAGACGTCGAGGTATTCCACGTCTTCGCCGGGGACCAGGGTAACGTCGCTTTTGGCGCGAACCAGGACGGCGTGATCGGGAATTTTTCTCCCTGACCGTCCGGAAGCCGGCGTTTGCCTGGAACTATCCGACGCCTCGTCGTCTTTGAGCACATCCGGCGGGGCCAGGATCGCTTCGGACTCCTCGTCGGCGCGGAGCCACTTGATGTCATCGGTCAGACGCCTGTTGCGGACCTGCTGGTAAGGAGTAATCAGGAATCCGAACTCATCTACCGCTGCGAACAGGCTTAATGACGAGATCAGTCCGATATTGTTACCTTCGGGCGTCTCAATGGGGCAGATTCGTCCGTAATGGCTCAGGTGAACGTCGCGAACCTCAAAGCCCGCTCGCTTACGGTTCAGGCCGCCCGGTCCCAACGCACTGAGACGACGCTCGTGCGTCAACTGGCTGAGCGGATTGGTCTGATCGACCACCTGCGAAAGTTCGCTGCGTCCGAAGAAATAATCGATACTGGCCGAAACGCTTTTGGAGTTGACCAGTTCGGCAATTTTTTTCAGTTCTTCCGGTTCTTTGAGGCTTACCCGCTCCTGAACGGTTCGACGGAGTTTGAGGAAACCTTTGCGGATTTCATCACCGGCCAATTCGTCGATTGTTCGCAGACGACGGTTTCCGAGGTGGTCGATGTCGTCAATAACGCCTTCGCCGGAACGGAGATACAGGATGTACCCGATTATGTTGACCATATCGGCTGGTTCAAGCGTCATGGCCGCCTCGACGGGAACCGACCTGGCGGACGAGCCGTCTTTCTGGAATTTCCGACTCAGGCGGAATCGCCCGACTTTTCCCAGACGATAACGGTTTTCGTCGTAGAATTTTTCCTTGAAGAGCGTCTTTGCCCGCTCCAGTTGGGGCGGGTTGCCCGGACGAAGACGGGCGTAAATCATCAAAAGCGCCTTCTCGTGCGAATCGGCCTGATCCTCAATAAGCGTGTTCAGCAGCAGGTCGTCGGATGGCTTGTTGATGACCTCAATCTTCTTGGTGCAGGCGGTCTGTATTGTAGTGGCGACGTCACCAAACTGATGTCCCGCTTCGACGAGAATCTCGCCGTCTTTGGGGTTGACGATCGGTTCGACGGCGTACATATGCTCCCTGGCGTCGGCAGGCGAGATTTTTTCGGTCTCGTAGAAGAGCCGAAGAATCGCCTCGGTCGTACCGTAGTCCTCGTTCATCGCGCGGAGGAAAGTTGTAATCGGAAACTTGCTGGACTGGTCGATACGAATGGCGAGGACTTCTTTTTTCGTAACGCCC
>DAOVLV010000163.1 GCA_030631085.1 Planctomycetales bacterium
CTGCCAATTCATCATCGCCCTTGGCATTGGCGTATTTACCGGTGTGGATTTCAATTGCCTGAAAACCAGCGTCGCGCGATGCTGAAATCTGTGCGGGGTCCGGGTCGATGAACGCGCTGACGATAATCCCCACATCCTTAAGCCGCTTTACAACCCCGGAGACGCGCTCCATCTGACCGGCTACGTCCAAGCCGCCCTCGGTCGTTACTTCCTGGCGGTTCTCCGGAACGAGCGACGCCTGCTCCGGCTTGATTTTCAAGGCTATCTCGACAATTTCGTCAGCCAGCGACATTTCCATATTCAACTTGACCTGCACGGTCTGCTTGAGCAGATGAACGTCGCGGTCGATTATGTGCCGCCGGTCCTGCCGGAGGTGAAATGTAATACAGTCGGCTCCGCCAAGTTCAGCCTCCGCCGCCGCCCATACCGGGTCAGGCTCGACGGTTTGTCTCGCCTGCCGAACAGTGGCTACGTGATCGATATTTACACCCAAACCTGCCATTGCTTCGCTCCAATTTCCAATTTCCGATTTTTGATTTCCAATTAAACTAATTTACCCGATAGGTGTTTATCTTGCAAATCCTTGCACAACCGGTGAGAGTACGAGTAGATTAACAGACCGCTTGGAAGTTTCGCCATTAAAAGGAGTTTATCTATGAAACGCGGATTAATCTTCGGTTTGCTTTCTCTGTCTTTCGTTTCAGCGTCCGTATGCGCGCAGACGACCCAGCCGGCTGAACCGAAAGACCTGCTGGTGAGTGCGAAATGGACTTATAGCCTCGACGGCGGGAAGACATTCTCGCCCACACCCCCCACCATCAAGGCAGAGACGACTGCCGAGGTACTGGCCCGGACGGAATTCGAGGTCTCCGACACCGCCGGATTCGTCGTGCTGGAACTGACGCACGGGCTGACGGGAGGCCGAGTGAAGTTTTCACTCAACGGCAGCGAGGTCAAAGGCCCGATGAAGGGAATGTACTACAAGACCATCCCCGCCATTGACGCCAAACTGCTGAAAAAAGGAAAGAATGTCTTGTCGGTCGATATCGCCATCAAGAATGTTTCTACTCGCCGGCGTAAGGCCAAGGACATCCAACTCAAGATCGCCATGCGACTGGCCGCTCTGAAGGCAGAGCACCTGCGAATCCAGACCGGTCCGATACTCGGAGCCTTCGGCAAGGACTACTTCACTGTAACCTGCCGGACAAACATGCCGGCAAACGTAAAGTTGATAATGGACGGCGTACCCAAGGCAAAGATCATGTCTCACCAGCAAACGTCCGAATTGGGCCTTCGCCACAGATTCCGCGTGAAGATGCCGAATCTCAGACCGGACGAAAAGTGGTCTTACCACATCTCTGCTAACCGGGGTGAGCAGACTATCGCCACGAAAAGGTGGCCTGTCAGGTTCGCCCCGACCAATGAGGCTCTCCGTTTCGTCGCGATGGGCGACAGCAGGACGTATCCGGAGAAGTGGGCGAAGGTGGCTGATGTGGTTCTCAAGGTCAAGCCGGATTTGGTGGTCCACTCCGGCGATATGGTGGGCTGGGGCAAGAGGGACTGGGAGTGGGATGAGCAGTTTTTCGCCCCTGCGAAGAAATTATTAGCGACGATCCCCTTCTACGCCGTCATCGGAAATCACGAAGCCAATGCCACGCTGTACAACGAACTATTCTACACACCGAGCAAGGACGGCAAGAGCAGGAACTGGTCGCAGATTGTTAACGACGTCCATTTAATCGGTATTGACGGGAGTGAGGATTTCTCAGCCGGTAGTGAAAACGGCAAGTGGCTGGAGAAGACGCTGGCCGGATCGAAGGCTGAATTCGTCTTCTTTTTCAGTCATTATCCTGCCTGGTCGTCGTCGGCGCACGGCGGGCTGGACAAAAAGACCGGCCGGCCCAGGGAGAAGGCCGTCCGCCAGGCACAGGATGTTCTCGTGCCGCTGCTGACGAAGTACAAAGCGACGGCCTATATCTGCGGGCATGATCACTGCTATGAGCGGTCGGAACTTCCCGGCGGGTTGACTCACATAATTTCCGGCGGAGCCGGCGCGCCGCTCCGCAAAAAAACTGAAAACGCCAAGAAGCAAAACCCCCATTCAAAGGTTTTCGCGTCGGTGCTGCACTATTGCCTCATCGAGATCAATGGCGATACGTGTACAATGAAGGCTGTTACTCCCAACGGCAAAGTTATCGACAAACGCACCTGGAAGGCGCGGAAAGCGCCGGACGCCGAAAAAGCTGTCAGCCTTAGACGGTAGAGTGTGCAGGTTTTGTTTCCTGCACACCTTACGCCTATTGAGAGCTACCGACTACTATGGTTCATCAGTCCTCCACGTAGGTTTCCTGCAGGGGCTTCAGAGACGGAAGTCGGGTAAAGAACGGCGGTAACTCTCTGGACCCGGACTGGTCGATTGTCAGGTTTGCCAGACCACCCATATCCAGGTCTCCCTCATAGCAGATCAACGGTCCATTAACGACACCACCGGACTGACCGGAAAGCGTTATCGAATCGGCCATCATCCCGCCTTCGACGACGCCAAACTGACCGCCGAACGTTGCGTCGAAGCCCGGGGCCAGCATGAATACGCCCGTCAAGTCCCTTAACTCCGCAAACTGCGGCTCATCGGGAAGAGTGTCCACCCCGGAAGAGACGACCTGTCCGGAAAATGCCAGGGTGTTTATCTCATCGCTTCCCCTGGCGTCTTCGGTAACGATAACGCCTTGTATGGTTACCTTACCGGCGAAGGTAACTTCATTGGGTGATTCCACGAAGACCACGCCTATGAGCGTGGTGTCGGCGGAGAAAGTCGGGTTGGTGCCTCTCGGAATGCGGATATTGACGTAGGTTCCCTTGGGCGGAGTGTGATCGTACATAATGTTCACAGCGAACGGCTCGAAGACCGACACGTCCGGTTCGGGCAGTTCCACTTCGTCGGCGCCAAGGTGAACATGGGGCGAGTCGTAGGCGTCAATGCCTTTGTTCCCGGCGATGAAGGTGTTCGGGTCCAACCTTATCTCGGCGTTCGGGTCGGGCGTAAAAATGTCCCCGCTGATGGAAACCTGACCGGACAGAGAAAATGCCGGTTTGTCGTCTCCGCAATAGCAGGAAAACACATCCACCTTGCTTGAGTCGTCCAAGGCTGCGATTTGGGCCTGTCCGGCCAGGTTTACCGAACCCTTGGTGACTATTCCGTAATCGAACGTACCGTACTCGCCCTGCAGCACCTTGAAACTCATTCCGACCATTCGCCGGACATTCCCGTACCGTCCGGTAACCGACAGAAGTATCCTGTCGCCGTCGGCGCCGTCAATGGAAATAGTCGCAGAACAACTTCGTTTTTCGTCGCCGAGAGAAAATTCCGGTATGATTATCGTGTCGTGTTGAAGGTAACACTGTGTTGCGGTTCCGCCATCGGGGTCGGATCCTCCGTACAGGCTCTCGGCCACTTTGTCTGCAATATCCGCAAGCAAGTCCGGACTATCCAACCCCGGCGCAGGCCGGATTTGACGAAGAGTGTAAGTGTAGAATGCCAGTCCGCTTTCTGCGGCCAGACGCGCCTCGACGGCCTGGCGGTTGTTTTCGCTCTTTTGCAGGGTCAGGTCGGTGGTGCTGGCAAACGCTACCGCCAGCGTGCCGAAGATCGCCAGTAGCAGCAGGGCCAATACGTAGGCGACACCGCGGCAGCGCGAGTTAGAATTGGTTGGTGTTGTCATGTCTATTTCCTCCTAAGGCCATAGAATAGGGTGATACGTTCGCTATTTTTACGTCAGTAAGTCATCAACAACATCGCCGAACGGCATTGGTTACCAACCAGCGACTATCAAAATAAACGGCAGGCTGGGACGGAGTCCCGGCGCGCCGGGAAAGTCCCATGTTTCATCCTGAAACAAGCGGAACTCCGCTGCGCTCCGTCCGACCCTACCGACAACCGACCCGCCTGTCGGCAGGTGGGTAATCAATAATCCATATTTCTTCGCGGGCACGCTGATGCTGTAACTGAGAATGTGTTATCGCCGCTCTTCAGGTCCAGTTGGGCCGTTGCGCTTTTGGTGTATTCAACTTCCTCGCCGTCAATGTCGGTTTCGCGGGTAACAGTAAAACCCGTAACCTCCACATCCTCGTTCGAAGCGATGAGCGATTCGGATGTCTGCACCCCGCTGACGGTTCGGCGGCAATAGAGAACCCCGCCGTCCAGTTCATATTCTACTTCCGTAAGGTTTCCCGGATCGGGTTGTGGCGGGATAATGGTAACCCGCTGAGAGGCGGAATCGACCGCATCGGCTGTGCGTATCTCGGACATCATCCGGTTGAGCACGACACGCGCGGTTTGGGTCAGTTCTGCAATTTCCGTATTTTCGCCGTAGTTATGCAGGCCGGCGTGCATAGCGACAGCCACTGCTGAGAGCAGCACCGCCAGTATCGCCAATGCCATCAGCATCTCGACAATCGTGAAACCCTGTCTGGTTTTTGATAATTTTTTCACGGTATAAGTTCCTCGTAAGAACCGGCAACAGCCTGGATTGTGTATTTCTTGCGTATGCCGAATGGTAATTCGAAGTCAGGTTGGGGAACAATGCGGATATGGCCGGGGAATCCCGTCGCGCCGCCGGTCTCGCCACCGTCGTCGTCGCAGCCGATATTTGTTCCGTAGTACCTGGCTGCGGATCCGCGATCGGTATCGGGGTAATACATGCTGAGGATGGTTCCCTCGATGTTGGCCCTGCCTCGGATATCGACGATACCGCCGACGATGATACCCGTTAATGTACTGTCTGGATTTCCTTCGATGTCATAACCCCTGCCGCCGATATCGACTCCGAAGTTGGGGGCCAGTATAGTGCTTTCGGGCATATGCTCGTTAGTAAATGTCGTCTCGCCCGTGAAAGTCAGAGCGTTCTTGCTCCACCAGTAATCTCGCGGAACAGCCGTGATGACCGGACCGTTGAACGTGCAATCATCAAATATCACATTATTGGAATGATCGTTATTGGGGTCGTCGCTCCTGGTATCATAGCCGTATGGGGGGGAGGAACTTTGGGGAATGGCGTGTTCATCATAGTAGCCGTGCGACCACTCATCCAGCGTCTTGGTCTCACTGGAGTCGATGTAAATTATCCGGTTAAAAGTACAGTTGACGAACTTAGGGTTATATCCAACGGGGATATATATATTATCGAACGTCTGGTTCTCATATATCGGACGGTCTATCCGCCGGCGGATATTCGAAGGTGCAGGGAACGGATCGTCATTGTTCCAGTGGGCCGGCGGGTCCAGTGTGGTGATGTTCGTTGTGCCTATCTTGTAACTGGACGTGTCAAAGTCATCGGTGGTATATCCCTCAAGATCCGGAGCGTTATAGATAAGCCCC
>DAOVLV010000030.1 GCA_030631085.1 Planctomycetales bacterium
GCACGGGGATGCCCATCTTCAGGAT
Organism: Planctomycetales bacterium; assembly: GCA_030631085.1. Classification (GTDB taxonomy): domain Bacteria; phylum Planctomycetota; class Phycisphaerae; order SM23-33; family SM23-33; genus JAUWNJ01. The sequence continues at coordinate 26 of DAOVLV010000030.1, forward strand.
GGCGGCGTCCATGCTCGGCGACTCATCGGCGCGGACCGATGCAGGCCCGCCGGAGAGGATTATCGCCACCGGCTGCGCTTGCGAGACCTTATCGGCGGATATGTCATGCGGGACGATCTCGCAATAAACGCCCAGTTCCCTCACCCGACGGGCGATTAACTGGCACGTCTGCGAACCGAAATCCAATACCAATACTTTTTCACGCATGTTGTTACCTTGCCAAAACGGAATTTGCCACAGAGACACAGAGAACACAGAGAATAGAAAGAATCAAAAATTTTTTTTCATTTTTATCTCTCTGCGTCCTCTGTGTCTCTGTGGCGAATTTTATGCTTTTCTCATCAACTCTACAAAACTATCGAACAGGTACTGTGCATCGTGCGGGCCTGGGCGGGCTTCGGGGTGATATTGCACCGAGAATATCGGCAGGTGCTTATGTCGGAACCCTTCGAGCGTCTGATCGTTCAGGTTAATATGTGTAATTTCCACGTCATCTGCCGGTAGCGAGTCGATATCGACGCAGAAGCCATGATTCTGCACGGTAATAGCCACCTTTCCGGTGTGTAGGTCTTTTACGGGGTGGTTGGCTCCGTGGTGCCCGAATTTCAACTTAAAAGTCTTTCCGCCGAGCGCCAGTGCGAGTATCTGTTGGCCCAGGCATATTCCAAAAATCGGTAGGGGTTTTTTACCGGGCGGATTTTCAATCAATTTACGTACGGTCTTGATTACGTCGCTTACCGGTTCCGGATCACCGGGACCGTTGGAGAGCATCAGCCCGTCAGGATTCATTTGTGCTATCTGCTCGGCCTCGGTCGATGCCGGTACGACCGTTACTTCGCATCCAGCCGACGCGAGATGGTTAAGTATCCCGTACTTGACGCCGCAGTCCAGCACGACCACGCGGAGTGTTCGTACCATGGCCGTCTCGGCCATGATTTCTTTTTCGCCTGCGGACGGAACGTCCACGCCACGATTCACGGGCGAGACGCCCGTGTTACGATTATCCCATTGATAAATTTTTTCGCAGGTTACAGTTTCGGCCAGGTTTCGCCCTTCCAGCCCCTGTGATGCCTTGGCTTTGGCGACGAGCGAATCGGCGACGAGGTCTTCGGTGCTGAGCACGGCCTTCATGGCTCCCGCCGTCCGCAGGCGTCTGGTCAATTCCCGTGTGTCGATGCCCTCGATTCCCAACACGCCGTGATCACGCAGGTAGGTGTCCAGGTTCGTTTCCGATCGGAAGTTGCTGGTGATTCGGGACAGTTCCTTTACTACGAACCCCTCCAGCCAGAGGCTTCGGCTTTCGGCGTCGGCGGCGTTGACGCCGTAATTTCCGATGAGCGGATACGTCATCGCCACGATCTGCCCGCGATACGAAGGGTCGGTCAACACCTCCTGATAGCCTGTCATCGAAGTATTGAAAACCACTTCGCCGCATCGTTCACCGGCCGCTCCGAAGGCGGAGCCTTCGAAAATCGTCCCGTCTTCCAACGCCAGTATGGCTGGTCTGCTTGCCTGGTTTTTTGCTCGTCCAGTCATTTTTCCACCTGATTCGTTTGTCGAAGTCGCAAGTTTAGTATCTTTGTGCTCGCGGGACAATTGTTTCTGATAAGATAATTATTTCAAGGGACTTGATTTTTCCATTCTCCCGATGGCATAATGAATAACTCGGTTGATAATAGAAGAGGAGTGAGTGTATGGGAAATACACTGGAGGCGATGTTTGCCCTTCAGGCAATCGAACGCCAACTCGCTGATATTCGCGGGCAGTTGAGCAGTAGTAATGCGGCTGTGAGCGTTCAGCAGAGGCGGGTTGACGAGTTGCATCGGCAACGCCAGTCGCTTCATGATGAGGTTCTTGCTCATCAGAAAGACGCCGGCGGCGTCGAACTGGAACTGAAGGCCAGAGAAGAAGAAGTCAACAAACTCCGCGTCGCTCTTAACTCCACCAAGACCAACAAGGAATATGCCGCAGTCCTGACGCAGCTCAACACCCTCAAGGCCGATAACTCCAAACTTGAAGACCGCGCTCTGGAACTGATGCAGGAAGTTGACCGGACCCGCGATCAGGTGGGCCAGGTCGAAGAGCAGATTACCGAGGTGGAAAAACTTTTCGAACAGATTAAGCAGACCTCGTCCGAGGAAATAACCAGGCTTCAGACCATTCTCAACGACCTTCAGACGAAGCGGGGTTCCGCCGCCCAGGCCGTTCCTGATAAGGCGCTCAAAATTTTCGACCGTATCGCCGCTATCAAGGACGGGGACGTAATGGCGGGAATTGAGGTTCTCGGGAAAAAGCCCCCGTACCATTACATCTGCGGCGGGTGTAACATGTCCCTTACTGCCGAGCACGCCAACGCGCTGCGAACGCGGGATGAAATTCGCTTCTGCGACTGCTGCGGAAGGATTCTGTACCTCCGGGAAAAGGAACCGGCTCAACAGGCATGATGGACGCGGTTAGAGTCGTTACGGTTTGCAGGAGGGCACTGGGCACTGGGCATTCGGCATTTGGCATTGGTGGTGCTGGGTTTGCGGGAGTATTTTTGCTGTTTAATTCCGCGATTCAATGAAATCGTAGAATTATAAAGACAGGATGTGCGGTAATCCTCGACTACCAATGCCTGATGCCAAATGCCTGATGCCAAACCCCTTTACCGCTTCTGGATTGGATGATGAATAAAAAAACACTTTCAGTTTTGATTAATATCGATGGCGGGGCGCGTGGTAATCCGGGACCTGCCGGCGCGGGCGTAATCATCAAAACCGCCGACGACGGGACGGTCATTTTTGAGGGCGGATTCTTCCTCGGCAAGGCGACCAACAACGTCGCGGAATATCATGGCCTGCTCGAAGGCCTGGCCGCCGCCGATAAACTTCAGGCCGATGTCGTCGAAGTTCTCAGCGATTCGGAATTGATGGTACGCCAGATGAACGGGCAGTACCGCGTCAAGAACGCCGGACTCAAACCCTTGTACGAGCGGGCATGCCGGCTTCGGGATAAATTCAGCAGTTTCACCATTCGCCACATCCCGCGCGAGCAAAACAAGGCCGCCGACAAACTCGTCAACCAGGCAATCAACCTCAAAAGCAACGTTGAAGACGCGGTAGAAACTGGTTGACTGGTTGACTGGTTGTCTGGTTGATTGGTTGATTGGTTGATTGGTTGATATAGTTAACCGATACGCTGATTGGGGAAATATCTTAAAGGGAGAATAATGATGAAAAACAACCCAATTGTCGCCATTGTCGGGGCGGTAGGGGCCTTTACGGTGACCATCGTTTTGCTGTTCACGATTTTTGCTCGGCCGTATCTCTGGCCCGCACTGCCGGCCACTGTCGGCGTGCTTGCGTTGATGGGGGTCATTATGGGATTTTTGGCTAAGGCCAAGAAGGATTATAATAACCGCTCGTCTAACGATGAGGAATGAGCCTCGGCCCCATATGAAACCGGTACTCCAACCAATCAACCAGTCAACCAATTGACAATTGGCAATTGACAATTGACAATTGAGGACGATGGCGCGTTTTTCTGAAAGGTTTGTTAACCAGGTCCAGCAGGCCACCGACATTGTCGATGTGGTAGGCCAATACGTTGCGCTCAAAAAGCGGGGGAAGGAATTCGTCGGGCTTTGCCCGTTCCACGACGACAACCGTCCGAGCATGTATGTCTCGCCGGCCAAGCAGATTTACAAATGCTTCGCATGTGGAGCCGGCGGGAGCGTCTTTCAGTTCCTGATGGGTATCCAGAAGGTAACGTTCCCCGAAGCGATCCGCCAACTGGCGGAACAGGCCGGTATCCCCGTTCCGCAGGATCAGTCCCCGCAAAAAGCCGACCGGGACCTGTCGGCTGAAACGCTGGTGAAACTGACGACGTTCGCCGCCCGCTTCTTCCGGGACAAACTCATCGGAAGCGAAGGGGTCGCCGCTCTGGAGTACGCTCACAGCCGGAAACTCACCGACGAATCGATCAAAAAGTTCGGGATTGGATACGCGCCGGATTCGTGGGAGGCGTTACGTTCCGCCGCTATCGGAGCCGGGTTCACCGACAGGCAGTTGACAGCCGCAGGACTGGTCGTCCAGCGCGATGACGGCTCGACTTACGACCGCTTCCGTAACCGCCTGATGTTCCCGATTATCGACATTGCCGGGCGGGTAATCGCCTTCGGCGGGCGGGCATTGTCAGCCGACGAACGCGCGAAATACCTCAACAGCCCGGAGACCGCGCTGTTCGATAAATCCGCCAATCTCTACGGGCTGAACTGGTCGCATCGTGCCATCACAGGCGCCGGCCAAGCCGTTGTCGTCGAGGGTTATCTCGACGCCTTGATGCTCATTCAGGAAGGCGTCGGAAACGTCGCAGCCACGCTCGGCACGTCGCTGACGGAGCGGCACGTTCGTCTTTTGGGTCGGTATGCCCGCGAGGTTGTTCTTGTCTTCGACGCCGACGTTGCCGGTCAATCGGCGGCTGAACGGGCGATTGAGATATTTCTCGCCCAGCGTCTTCACGTCCGCGTCGCAACCGTCCCGACCGAGCCGATTGAAGGCGAGATTGTCAAAGACCCGTGCGATTACGTCCTTGCCGCCGGGGCCGATGCCTTTGGCGAACTCCTTTCCGATGCGCCCGACGCCCTTCAATACGCTTGGGGCCGACGGGCGGACGCCTATCGCAATGCCGACACACTCCCGCAGAAACGCGAGATCGTTGAGGATTTCCTTCGCCTGGTGGTTACGTCGTCCGCCTATGGTTCTATCGACGCGCTTCGGGAAGGGCTTGTGGTCGGGCAGGTTTCTGAGATGGTTGGGCTTTCGCCGGCAGAGGTTACCGAGCAGATGCGTCGCCTTGCCCGCCGGGTTCGCCGTTCCGGAAGACCTTCGGAGCAGGACGATACGGTACTGTCCGACGCGAATGGCACGACTGTCCGTGCGGAACGATGGTTGCTGGGCGCTTTGATTAACAGGCCGGAACTTTTTGAGTCTGTCCGCGATACCATCAGCCCGGAAATGTTCGCCGAACCGCTGCTGAAAAACATTGCCCGTGAGGTCTGGCGACTTGCCGGCGAATCCAGGCTCGAGATGACAGCCTTGTTGATGGCGGGTGAGTCCGAGCAGTGGGGCCGGGTCGTTACGGACCTTCAATCGTCCGGCGAGAATCACGGTAATTATGAGCAAACTCTGGACGATGCCGCCGAGGTTCTGCTACGTTCCCACCGGCTTGAGGAAATACGCCAACTCAAAGCCGCTACCAACATCGACCCAAACGACCTCAAGCGAAAAATCTCCGAAGAAGGACTAAAACCCGACCCCCGACGCAGGCCTAGAATACGATAATCCTAACCTCTGCATGTTCGGAGTGGAATTGCTGATTACTGAAAATCACACATTGAACCTGAACTCTATCACATCGCCGTCGCGGACGGTGTAGTTCTTCCCTTCGAGACGGAACTTACCGGCGGCGCGGGCCTTCTTCTCGTCGCCGAAAGTTTTCAGGTCGTCGTAACTGATGATCTCCGCCCGGATGAATCCGCGGGAGATGTCGCTGTGGATTTTACCGGCGGCTGTTACCGCGTCGGTACCCGAAGGAATAGACCATCCACGGCACTCGTCGTCGCCGACGGTAAAGAAGGTAATAAGATTCGTAGCCTCGTAACACCGGCGGACCAGCCGGTCGCGCGCGAGGGCGGTAATCCCCATCGCCTCCATGAATTCGCCGCGATCGGCCGGCGGTAGGGCGGCTATCTCTCCTTCAATTTTTGCAGACAGGCGAATTGCGGGACTGCCTGCGAATTCTTCAATTCCGGTGGCTTCGGCGACGGTATCCTCGTCGCTGTTGAGAACAACAACAACCGGTTTGAGCGTCTGGAAGGCGAACGCGCGGACCATTTTCGCCTCGTCGGCGCCGCTGATGGCTTCGGTCAGGGGTTTTTCGTTCTCCAAAGCCTCCTGCATCCGCTCCATCAGTTCGAGTTCGCGGATATTTTTGCTCTGTTCGGGCGTGGGTTTGCGAACAGCCACTTTGAGTTTCTCTATTCTGGCGGCCACCTGTTCAAGGTCGGAAAAGAGCATCTCCGAGCGGATTTCTTCCAGATCGCCGGCAGGGTCGATCCGGTTGCGATAAGGCGGAACCGAATCGTTCTGAAAATCTCGCAGGACCAGGACGATCACATCGCTCTGGCGAACCGCGGGCCAGCGCGTCCGCGCGTGCCGTCGTCCCGCATCGGTCGATAAGTCCAGCCCCGGAACGTCGAGAAACTCGATCTCGGCGTGGACTTTTTTCTTCGGCTTGTAGAGTTCATCGAGCCAGTCCAGGCGTTCGTCGGGCACTTTGACGACGGCAAGGTGTTCCTGGTCGGGGCGGTCCATGTGAACGCCCGACCCGCCCGCCTCAGCCACTGCTGCGAATAATGTACTCTTTCCACTCTGTGGTGAACCAACCAACGCTGCGCGCATAAAATAATCTCCGTGAATCTAATATAAGCCGCAAACCGCGCGAACACGAATTTTTTATTCCGGGCCGGCGCACAAAGCGGTATTATGTTGGTGAAGATAATCCATTTCGGCGATAATAGTTGTTGAGAGCGAGAGAATAATGACCGTTGCCACTGAAATCGACAAAGAAAAAATCGCCCACTTCTGCCGGAAGTGGAAGATTACGGAGTTCTCCCTTTTTGGGTCGATCCTGCGGGACGACTTCGGCCCGGACAGCGACGTGGACGTACTGGTCAGTTTCGCCGAAGATGCGCCCTGGAGCCTGTTCGACATGATTGACATGCAGGATGAATTGAAGGATATCTTCGGGCGAGAGGTGGATTTTGTGGAAAAAGAGGGGCTGCGAAATCCTTTCCGGCGGAAGCATATTCTCAAGCACAGGGAGGTCATTCATGCAGCCTGACGAACGGGATGCCGCCTGTCTTTGGGATATGCTCGAACGCGCCCAAAGAGTGCAAGGTTATATGAGCGACAAAACCTTTTATCATTACACCAGTAATCAAGGTCTTCAGGATGCCGTCGAAAGGTGCGTGGAGGTCATCGGCGAAGCGGCCAATCGTGTTTCAGGCGAATTCAAGCAAGCCCATCCGGAAATTCCCTGGCGGTTAATCATTGCCCAGCGACATATCCTGGCGCATGAGTATGACGAAATCCGTCCAGAGCGGATTTACCGCGTTGCAACCACTCATATCCCGGAATTGGTCGAAAAACTTCAGCCTCTCATCCCGCCGTACTCTTGAAGTGTTTCCCACATGGCTACGATGTTTTCCGTCGGGACGTCCGACTGGATGTTGTGGATGGTATTTAAAATCCATCCCCCGCCCGGCGCGAGGGCGTCAATGTTGGCACGGACATTTTCGCGGACCTCGTCCGGTCATTCGGGGGATTGTACGGGCTGGGCTGAATATTAGAATTACCAAAATGAAAAAAGTGGTCTGTTACCGTTTGGAATTTACGCCGTTTTTATCCGGGATATTTTTCCCGGCAGGATGAGTTTGTCGGTGTGCTTTCGGCAGAAGTCAATCGCCTGCCGGACCAAATCAGGGGCGTACTTTTTTCCGGCATAGCGGTCCAGTTCCCCCAGCATCTGATCGACGGAATAGGCCCGTTTATACGTTCGGTGCATAAGCATTGCGTCAATACCGTCGGCGATACCGATGATCTGCGAACCAAGCGGGATATTATCGCCGTGAAGACCGGCAGGATAACCGCTACCGTCCCAGTTTTCATGATGATACCGCACCAGGTGGGCTTCGGCCTTCAACATTGTGATATTTTCCAGAATATCCGCGCCCACGTCCGGATGCCGACGAATGAAGGAAAATTCCGCTTTGCTGAGTTTCCCCGGCTTGGTAAGGACTGAATCGGGAACCGCTATCATCCCGACGTCGTGCAGTCGTGCAGCCACTCGGATAGACTCGATTTTGTTTTTGGAAGCACCGGTACAACGGGCGAGTCGTTCGGCATAATATGCGACGTGGTCGCTGTGTCTGCGAGTGTAAGGGTCCTTGGCCTCAACGGCATGGATCAGAGCGCCGGTGGCCTCAAGCAGTGCCTGCCCGGCTTGTTCACCATTACCATTCCCTTCATGCGGAACCTCGCGACCGTTATCGGTAATTTTTTTATGTGTTTCTGCGGCACGCCGGACAGACCCGACAAAACGCGATATATCGAAAGGTTTCTCGAAAAAGTCAAAGGCTCCTGCCGCCAATACATTCTGCCTGGTCATGCTGGAAAATGCACCGGTAATACAGATTGCCCGTGTCCGAAGCCCCCGGCTGGAAATAAACCCGAGCAGATCCATACCGGAGATGTCAGGCAGGAACAGGTCCAGGATTGTTATGTCGAATTTTTCCTCCAGCAGCAGACGCATTGCTTCTTTACCGGAGTTCACCGACACACATCGGACAGGTTCGCTTGAAAGGACATCCTCAATCAAACGGCAGACGTACTCTTCGTCATCTACGACGAGGACATTACTCGTGTTGGTGGTCATGGTCGAGCCTAACACAAAATACCTCAGCCCGACCCTGAGGTGATAATCTGTATATGCTACTGTTGTGTGTGTGAATAAGAATCGGACATCTCGAATAAAATCTTTATAAAATTGGGGGGAAAACGAAGTAAATTTGCGGATTTTAACGCTTGGGAGGAATGCCCGGAACCGTTGAAGCTTGCGACGCATAGGGTTCGGTAAATTCGTTGGTTATAGAATTATTTCCCGGATTTGGACTTTGATGCCTTCTTTCCGGATGCTTCCGGCTTGCCTGGAGACATTTCCGTCTGTTGCAGCGTGGACTTCTTTTCCAGGAATCCTTCGAGTTTACGAGCGCGGACGGGATGCTGGAGTTTGTGAACGGCCTTGGCTTCGACCTGGCGGACACGCTCGCGGGTTACCTTGAATATCCGTCCCACTTCTTCGAGCGTGTAGGTATATCCGTCGCCGATACCGTAGCGAAGTTTGATTATTTCCCGCTCGCGGTAGGTAAGCGTCTTGAGGACTTCCTCGATCCGTTCCTTGAGCATTTCGCTGCCGGCCGATTCCACCGGGTTCTCAGCGCCTTCATCCTCGATGAAATCGCCGAAGTACGAGTCTTCGCTCTCGCCCACAGGTCTGTCCAGACTGATCGGATGCCGCGAAATCTTCATCACGCGACGCGCTTCGGGGACGCTCATGGCGGCCTCCTCGGCGATTTCCTCAATCGTAGGCTGGCGACCGCGTTCCTGAACCAATTGTCGCGATATGTTCCGAAGCCTCGACATCGTTTCGATCATGTGAACGGGGATACGAATAGTACGTGCATGGTCGGCGATAGCGCGAGTAATTGCCTGGCGAATCCACCAGGTCGCGTACGTGGAGAATTTGTAACCCCGACGGTACTCGTATTTATCCACTGCGCGCATCAGTCCGGTGTTTCCTTCCTGGATTATGTCCAGGAAGTTCAATCCGCGATTGCGGTACTTCTTGGCAATTGAGACCACCAGGCGGAGGTTTCCTGCCGACAGGTCGCGTTTGGCCTGCTCGTAATCATCAAACGCCTTGCGAATGGCCTTGACCCGCTTGCCCAGAAGGTCGCCGCCCTCCATTACCAGGTCGGTCAGGCCGTCCAGTTCCTCGCGCATAACGGTAATATCTTCAGGAATCGTTACCTTGACCTTATTGGCGCCTAACATCCTCTGAAGTTCGCTCATCTTCCCACGAACATGCACGAGTCTGTCCATCAGAGGCTGGATTCTGGAAGTTCGCAGAGACAACTCTTCAATCAATTTCGCGATGCGTCTGCGACGTCGCCACATCCTTCGCTGCCCGCCCCTGTGGCGACGGGAAGAAGTGCCTTTGCGGTTTATAAGGTCCCACTCGCGACGGTTGGCATCCAGGATATTCCTGACCGTCCCGACGTTCACGGGTATTCGCTGGCCGATGGTATCTTTGGCGAGGTTCTCGGCGGTGGAAATCTTCATTGTGCGGTCGAACGGGAGATTCCCGTCGTTGACCTGCTGAAGGATTTCTACCGCCGCAGATGCACAGTAGTCGCTTTCGAGGACTCGACGCCGGAAGTGCATTCGGGTCATTTCAATTTTCTTGGCGAGCGAGATTTCTTCAGCCCGGCTCAGCAGCGGAATCTCTCCCATCTGCGTCAGGTACATCCGCACCGGATCGTCGATGCGAACTTTTTCGGCCACTAACTCCTCGGCTGAACGTTTAGACTTGAGTTTTTTCTTTCCGGGGGTCTCGAATTCGCCGGCCTCGGTCCCGCCGGCGGACTTCTTTTCCGCGGGGACGTTGGCGGCGTCGAGCAGTTCGATACCGAGTTCATCGAGCATCATCAGCAACGAACTGAGCGGTTCCGGCTCGACCGCCTCCGCCGGAAGTTCGTCGTTCATCTCTTCGTAGGTGAGATAACCGCGCTTCTTGCCTTGTTCGATCAGCGCTTTTACAGATTTGTTTTTACTCAGTTCGTCTAGCATCGTATATCATTTCTCGTCGGGGCGGCC
>DAOVLV010000268.1 GCA_030631085.1 Planctomycetales bacterium
GACATTATCGTCAACAACTCCGTCATCTTCTTCGACTGGACGACCGTACTGGACCAGCCGCTCGAGGATTACGACAGTTCATACCGGTCATGCGTCCTGCATAACGTGCTGATGGCCAAGGCGTTCGTGCCGGCGATGATTGAGAAGCGATGGGGGCGTGTCATCGCCATCAACACCGAGTGTGCCATGACGTGCGAACCGAAACAGTCGGCCTACGCTTCCGGCAAACGCGGCATGGACGCGGTGCTGCGAGTCCTTGCCAAAGAGGTCGGCGAATATCAGATTACCGTCAACCAGGTCGCCCCCGGATGGGTCATCACCGAGGCCGAACGCGGCAAAGGTATCGAGCAGAATCCCGATTATATCGGCAGGGTTCCGCTGAAGCGTCGCGGAACCGACCAGGACGTCGCCAACGCCGTCGCCTTCCTCGCCTCGGACCTGGCGGCGTTCATTACCGGCGTGTATCTACCGGTCTGCGGTGGGAAAGTCATGCCGGCAATCTGAATTCAGCACGAGGTGAAACAATGCAAATCAGGCGAATGACATCCGAAGACATGGAACGAATCGCCGCTATCAACGAGTTGGCGTGGGGCGACTGCACATTGCATAAACTCATCGAAGACCGCTACGGCCCCATCGGGAAAAAGGGATGGAGGCAGAAAAAGGCCGACGAGGTGCAGGCCCTTTTAAGCAGGATTCCGGAAAACGTCATCGTCGCCGTCGAAGACGATAAGGTTGTCGGATACGCCTCATTCACGATTGAAGCCGAAGCCGCGATCGGCCATGTAACCGACAACGCCGTTGACCCGGAATATCAGGGGCGGGGGATAGGTACAGCCATGAATAAATGGGTGCTGGATCATTTCCGCAGCGAGGGCGTCAGGATAGCACGCGTCGGCACACTGCTTCACGATAAGGCCGCCCGAAGAATGTACGAAAAAAACGGCTTCGAGGAACTGGCGAGGACGATTTATTATTCAATGGCTCTTGCAAATGATCGGTAAGGTCTATAAACAACACGCCCGACCGATACCGTGAGTAAATTAAAAGGAGTAAAGTTATGATCAGTGTGTCACGAAAGACGAGTCGTTCTGGAAAGTCCTCTGCCGGACATTACCACCTGGCGGCGGGCAATTCGTTGCTCAAGGAAGGCTGGGCGTCTATGCGCCTGAAGCAGCGGGAGGCGGAATTTTACGCAGCCGCCGACACGAAAGTCGGAATCGCCTCGGCACGGAACGGGCATGAGGCCTTTCAGGTATTCATAGTCTCGTCCGAAAAGTGTCTCAAGGACGTTACCGTGGAAATGACCCCTTTGGTCAACGACCGGACCGCCAGGAAGATACCTTCCCGGCACGTCGGTGTTTTCCTGGTCGAGTCTGTCAAGACCAAAGGCCGAAAGCCCGACAAGTACTGGCCTGACATTCTTCACCCCTGCCCGGAGAAGTTTGACGTGCCCGGCGGCCATATTCAACCGTTGTGGGTCTCTATCCACGTTCCCAAAGGCACGCCGGCGGGGGATTACCACGGGCAGATGGAGATTCGCCCGGCGGGCGCTCCGACCCGGACGGTTCGGGTCAAGTTGAGGGTCTGGGACTTCGCCCTTCCGAAAAAGACACACATCGCCACCGTTTTCGGCTTCACGACGATGGACAGTATGTCGCGGTTTTACGATTTCTATCCCGGCTCGCCGCAGGAGCAGTCGGCTATGGTTCGCAAGTATCTGCGGTTCCTCAGCGACCGCCGCATCAACACCCTCTTTTATGGGTACACTACGGTTCGCGATCCGCGGATCGTGAGCATCAAGGAAGGCAAAAACGGCAAACTGTCCTACGACTTTACGAAACTGGATCCCCTCCTGCGTGTGCTGGTGGAGATGGGAGTGCGATTCAACATCTTCGCGCCCGCCTTCTGGCAGACGTCTGACCAACTGTTCAAACTCAACCCGCTGCTGGAGGAGCGTTTCGGACATCTTGGTGATAAGTTGTATGATTCGCCCGAATTTGATAAGGCCGTCGCCGAGTTGCTGGACAGTTACGTGAAGCATCTCCGTCGGAAGGGTTGGCTTAAGAACGCCTTCTGTTATGTTTGGGACGAGCCGCCGGCGAGGATGTACGGCCACATGCGCAAGATGTGCGAACTTGTCAAGAAGATCGCCCCTGACGTCCCGCGCATGACGGTCGCCAATTACGAACCGTTCGAACTGGAAGGTCTCAGCGACATCTGGTGCCCGAACCTGGGGTCGGGCGATTCGGTGGGTTGCTACGACAAGTACAAGGATTTCTACGAGCGTCGGCAGCGGGCGGGCGATGAGGTGTGGTGGTATCTTGCCTGCGCGCCGCATCCGTATCCGAACTGGTTCCTGGACTACCCGCTGGTCGATTGTCGCATCACCGGCTGGCTGACCTGGCGGTACGGGCTGGACGGGTTGGGCTACTGGAACACCAACGCCTGGCACTACGGCTCGCCGGGGATGCCACACGGAGACAATTTCCGTGCGAACCCCGACGAGCGCTGGCCTAACGGGCCTTGGGATCCGTCGTGGACATGCTCGGCCGGTAACGTGGAGACAGGCTGCACGGTCGCGCCCTGCCAGGGAAGCGGGCAACTGGTCTATCCAGGTCCCGATGGGCCGCTGAGTTCGACTCGCCTGGAGACCATCAGGGACGGTATCGAGGATTACGAATATCTCCGCCTGCTGGAGCGTAAGAGCGCCACCCTGGCCAAGAAGCGCAGCACGCCTGCCCGACAGAAACTGCTCCGCGCATCGCAGCGAATCCTGTCAGCCGTCCGACGAGCAGCCAACAGCGCAGTCGATTGGGAGCAGGACGCCGAAAAACTCCTGGCGTTAAGGAGCAGAATAGGCCGACAAATCGAGGCGGTAACCGCCGCCCTGCGAAAATAGCCCCCGCCGACCATGCCACCGGCTTGATCTGTAGGCTGTTCGTAACCGACAGGGTCGAGACACAACCGGTCAAGCCGTCGCCCAAGGTCGAAATAGCCACGGTTGCCCCGCTGTTTGCCGAGGCGATTCGACGCATCCACACGAAGCAGAGCATAAGCGTTCTGTTCGGGAATTAATGCGTCTGGAAGGTAAGCAATGGATAACCAAAATATCAAAAGGAACTTCAGTCACAAAGGTATTCTGCTGGATTTCTACGGCACGGTTGTGGAAGAGGACGACGTACCTATCACGCGGATCTGCAGCCAGATTGCCGAAGCGTCATCCTTCGCAGCGACGACCGGTATTATCGGTGAATACTGGGGCCACCAGTTCAGTCAATTGTGCTATGAGAGCGTTGGTGATTCGTTCAAACCGCAGAAGGAAATTGAGTTGATTTCCCTGCGGCGTGTTCTGAAACACTTCAAGGTTAAGTTGGATCCAAAGGCGCTCAGCCAAGTCCTCTATGACTACTGGGCCCAGCCAGCGATCTTTCCAGAAAACAGGACGGTTCTTGCGCAGTGCAACGTGCCGGTATGCCTGGTATCCAACATCGACAACGCGGAGTTGCGGTCGGCCTTGCGGTATAACAGCCTGTCTTTCGAGTTTATCGTAACCAGCGAGGACTGCCGGGCCTACAAGCCGCGTGCAGAGATGTTCGAAAAGGCCCTTGAGACGCTCGGCATGACAAACGAGGAAGTCCTTTGCGTCGGCGATTCTCTGGGTAGCGATGTGAAGGGTGCGAAGGCGATGGGAATGCCCGTCCTTTGGATTAACCGCAAAGGACGTACAACCCCGCCCGGAAATGATGCGCCGGATTATGTGTCCGGCGACCTGGCCGGTCTGCTTAATGTCTTGGGTGGGGAGATAAACTCATGATGGAAGAAGGAATCAGATTGTAGCGACTGTCTTGATTTTCAAGCAATTTCTGTTCTCCACGGCTGATTATTTTTCAACATTGTGTTGAGGATCGTCAGCAGCTTTCGCATGGCGGCAACAAGTGCTACGATCTTCTTCTTGCCGCTCTCCACGAGCCGTA
>DAOVLV010000275.1 GCA_030631085.1 Planctomycetales bacterium
CCTGATGTCCCAGCGTGTCGTTTATGGCTTTGTAGTAGTCAAGGTCGCCCATCAGGCAGGCGAGGTCGAATTTGTAGCGAGCAGATTCGTTGTAGCAGCGGTCCAGTATTTCGGCGAATACTCTGCGGTTGGACAGTCCGGTAAGGTGGTCGGTGGCCGCCATGGTTTGCAGTTTTTGCATGGACTGTTCCAGGGCTATGTTTTTGAGTCTCATTTTTTCCAGCGTGGCTGTCAGTTTCGCCTGGAGGCTTGCGTTTTCCTGCTTGAGCGCGTGCAGGCGGATATTTTTCTCGACCACAATCGGAAGTCCGAAGAGGTAATCGCCGAGTTTGACGATGTAGTCCTGAGCGCCTTTGCGAATGGCTTGGGTGGCGGAGGAAATGTCGCTGTTTCCTGTTACGAAGACGACCGGAACATCGCACAGGCCTGTGATTTGCTCCAGCAGGTCGATGCCGGAGGTGTCGGGAAGGTTGTAATCGAGCAGGATGACGTCGAAATCACACAATCGCTGTGCCAGGCAATCAGCCCCGGTACCGACGCCGACAATTTCGAAGTCCCGCCGGTCTGCGAAGTGTATCCGTATGGCTTCGCAGATAAGTTCGCGCTGGTCGGGATCGTCCTCAACGATCAGCACTCGTGGCCCCGCCGAAGATGCACAGGCCGATTCGTTTGTCATTTCTCTATAATCCATAAGGAGATAACCGCTTTGTTTTACTCCGTGTAATCAGTCGCCATTTCGACGCGTCGGTTCGAGAAGTCGCTATTATCGATGGCTGCATATTCGTGCGTATGGTTCGGTTCGACGGTATTTTTCGCGCTGAGCGAGACGTAGAACACCGAGCCTGTTTCGGGCGAAGACTCGACCCATACCTGTCCGTCGTAGTTGCTCACCACGTTCTTGACCAGGGACAGCCCCACGCCTTTTCCCGGTATCCCGGTCGAATCGGCCGTCGAAGCACGCCGGAAAACGTGGAAAATCCGCTCCTGGTCTGCCTGCGAAATACCCTGACCGTTGTCGGTTACGCTGAAGCGGTGCATTCCATCGACCGGGCTGTATCCGATTCGGATTTTCCCATCCGGTCGGTCCGGCATGTATTTAATGGCGTTGTCGATGAGGTTCTGGAACACTTGTCGCATCCGATTTTGTTCGGCGAACAGGCGAGGCATATTCTCGTCAATTTCGAGCGTGATGCCCCTGGTCTTGAGTTCGTACTCGAAGGCTTGGGCCAACGATTGGAACATCCCGGCGAAGTCCAGCATTGAGCGTCTTTCGGGACGGGTTTTTATCCGGCTCAGTTCCAGTAGTTCGCTGATAAGTTCTGTTTCGGCATCGACGTTTGTCTGGATGCGCTGGAGGCGTGCGATTACCTCTTCGGGCAACTGCTCGCGGTACTTCACGGAGATCATGGTAGCCATACCCGCGATGTTCCGTAGAGGCGCGTTAAGGTCGTGGCTGACGGCGCGGAGGAAATCCTCCTTTTCGGATATCTCTTCGGTCAGCCTGCGGTTGGAACGCTCAAGTTCGTCGGTTCGTTCGGTTACTTTCTGCTCGAGCGATTCATTCGCTTTGCGAAGGTTCCTTTGCGAATCGCGGACCTTTTCGACCATGATGTCGAACGAGCCGGCCAATTCCCCTATTTCGTCGTTCCGGGAAGTTTCGACGTGTGCGGAGAAGTCGCCCGCCGCAAGTTGACGGGTCGCCTTCATGAGTCGGCGAACAGGCGTTACTAACACCCGGCGGGTCAATAAATGTCCCAGCGGAATGGCGCACAGAACGATAATGGCGGCGATGACCATTATTTCGCGACGGATGCGGGTGAGAATTCTGGCTGTCTCTCGCGTATCCAGCACCAGGCGGACCGCTCCGAGAAGCGCGCCCTTGTCTTTACCGTCGGAAGGTGCGACCGGACGACCTGCCTCCAGGAAATCGTCGTCCCTGAGTATTGTGTACGACAGGCTCACGGGTCGGTTCACCGGTACGAGTCGATCTGCGACCCGTTCGGAAACGGCTACGGTTTTACCATTACGATCCAGGATGCTGACGTGATGGACGTTTGGGCGTTCGGTCAGACCCATTACCAGTCGCTGGAGGGTTTCGCGGTTCTGGTCCATAAGTTCCGGAGCGGCGGAAACTATCAGGTTCCCGATAAATGCCTGGGCCTGGCTGCGGTCTTTCCGGTGGAGGGCGTTACGCGAGACGACGTAAAAAAACCATCCGCCGATCATTGTCGCCGTCAGGACCACCACCGTCAGGACGAGGATTGATTTGACCTGAAGTCCTATTCTTATTCGAGGTTCCGGTTTACGCAGACCCATTCAAAACATCCCTGTTATTACGGAATCTTCGTCCCGACCCGGCAGAACACCGGTAGTTCAGTGCGGGAACATCGCGACAAAAGACCCTTTCGGACCTGATCCCCGTCGATGTTCGAAAAATCTGAATTTACACCGTCCCGCCCGGTCTTCGGGCTAACTCTCGTGAATATCGGCATCTATCGGAGGACGCTTGCGTTACATCCTGATCAAAATTCAAACATCCGCCCCTGTCGCTACCTAACGAAAACCTGGCGATTCAGGGCGATTTTCTTTTTTTTTTCTCCTTGTCAAAATCGGACTTTTAGTGTATAAGGGAAATAGTTAGGTAGGGAAGGAGTTAGTTGCCATTTGGGAGAGCAACGGAGGCTCAGCAGTTCCCCGGGCAGCGTGGAATGTACACCTCTATCATTAGATGTGGATTTTGCTCGATTTTTGTAAGCTCAGAGGATGCGAACAGGAGGACAGACATCTCGGCACGGTGCGGTGTGCTCGCCGCGTGGTGAAGGCTATGGCTTTGGGTGGGTCTTGATAGGCCCGAGTTCCTTGTTCAGGAACGTCATGGCTATCGCTGATGCTGTAGCGACAAATGACTGCGTCGTTCTGATTGAAGGCGAAAGTGGTACCGGAAAGGAACTGCTTGCCAGGCATGTTCACGTTCAATCCATGCGGAAAGACAATCCCTTTATTCCCGTCAACTGCGCCGGGATCAGCGAGAGCCTGTTTGAGAGTCAGTTTTTCGGGCATGTTCGGGGCGCATTCACGGGGGCTGTTTCCGAGACGCTCGGTGTTGTGCGAGCGGCAGAAGGTGGAACGCTGCTGCTCGACGAAGTCAGCGAAATTCCCCTGCATCTTCAGGCGAAATTGCTTCGCCTGCTCCAGGAGCGGGAAATTATCCCCGTCGGCGGGACCAGGCCTGTCCCGGTTGACGTGCGGTTTATAGCGACCACAAATGTAAGCATGCAAAAGGCTGTGGAAAGCGGTCGGTTCCGTCCGGACCTGTATCACCGCCTCAACATTGTCCGCATCGAGGTTCCACCGCTGCGCTGCCGGACCGAAGACATCGCCCCGATTCTGGACTATTACCTCGAATTTTATTCTGAGCAGTATTCAATGCCCATACGCGTGTTGGGCGAAAGTATCCGCCGGCAGATTCGGGATTACCCCTGGCCCGGAAACGTCCGCGAACTGTGCAATTACATTGAACGGTTGTATGCAGCCGATCTGCCCCCTCTTCCACCGGCGATGACAACGACGTGGGTTGAAGATCCCCGACATGTCCAGAGCCAACCTCCCCTGGAACCCAAACCGGGAAGGATTACCCAAATCAACGACAGTCCGCTTATCTATACCCTCGCCCATGCCGAACGTTCGGCAATCATTACCGCACTGAAACGGACCGGATGGAACCGTTCTGCCGCTGCAAGACTTCTGGAAGTCCACCGCTCTACACTTCTGAGAAAGATACGCAACCACGGGCTGAACGATCTGTTCTGATCAAATCCACTCGATAATCATCGGCGCAGCAATACGCTGCAATTGCGCCTCGTCGTGCATCGGCCACTGCAGCGTTTTGCTACAC
>DAOVLV010000103.1 GCA_030631085.1 Planctomycetales bacterium
CCAACATTGGCTTCAACTGTTTAATCTGTTTGGCGTCCATTCTGTATCTCCTTCCAGAAAAAAGGGTTCTGGAAGCAGTCATCGGATGGCCGCTTGAAAATTCTTGAGCATAAGTTTCGTTGTAGTACTAATGCCCAGTGCCCAATGCCTAATGTCCCGTTTCCGATTTGTGGTCTTTTTTGCGATTTGCGAGAGATTCGACCATAAGCCCGTCTTTGCCCTGACCGGCGGCCTGTTTTTCCCGGCGCATGGAATCGTATATCTCTTTGCGGTGTACGGGTATGTGGGCAGGGGCAGTTATACCCAGACGAACCTTCTCGCCTCGAATGTCCACGATAGTGATCTCGACGTCATCACCAATCATGATGGTCTGGTCACGTTGTCTGGATAGCACAAGCATACGGCGCTCCTTCGCCGGGATAGCGGACCTTTACACAAGTCCAATCATCCCATTCTATACCTTTATCGGAAAGATACCCCCGTAAGGTCAATTATCCGTCAATCAATTTTTTCCAATTTTTTCCCGCTGATATGACACTTCGCCCACCGGAAACCTTTATTATAGCAGCATTGCCGACGATAATATAGAATATCCGCATGGTTCGACCCGCGAAAATATCGGACGCCGAAGCAATCCGCGACCTCGTTAATTACTATGCCGAGCGGGAACGGATGCTCCATCGCAGCCTGGAAAGTATCTTCGGCTCATTGCGCGATTTCCATGTCTGCTGCCGGGACGACCGACTGGTCGGTTGTGCCGCGCTGGCTATCTCGTGGGGCGAACTGGGCGAAATCCGCTCGCTGGCGGTCGATCCGAATATGCAAAAAAAAGGTATTGGGCGAAAACTCGTCGCTCGCGCCGTCGCAGAAGGAAAAGCCCTGGGGCTGAAACGTATATTCACGCTTACGTACGAGCCGGAATTTTTTGCCCGATTCGGCTTCGAAGTCGTCGATAAGGAAACCCTTCCGACCAAGGTCTGGCGCGATTGTCTGCATTGCCCCAAAGCCGACGCCTGCGACGAAATAGCGATGATACTGGAAATAAAGTAAATTGGTAACTGGTAATTCGTAATTGGTAACAGAGCATCGGTTTTTTTTACTAATTACCAATTACTAATTACTAATTACCAATTACACTGATTACTCATACGCGAAACGGTTTATCTGCAACGACCGAAGTTTCGTAGCAGTACTAATTACCAATTACTTATTACCGGATTAGACGCCAATGACCGAACAACCCGACTCAATTATCCGCCTGGAAGGGATACATAAGTCCTTCAACGCCCATACGGTCCTGGAAGACCTCGACCTGAACATTGTTCGAGGGCAGACCACGGTCGTCATCGGCCCGAGCGGATGCGGAAAGACGGTTTTGCTCAAGCATATAGTCGCCCTGCTTCGCCCCGACAGGGGAAAGGTTTTCTTCGACGGAATGAACATCACCAACCTTTCCGAACGGCAACTTGTGCCGATCCGCCGACGTATCGGGTTCCTCTTCCAAAGTAATGCTTTGTTCGATTCGATGACAGTGGCGGAGAATATCCATTTCCCGCTGATCGAGCACGGAATCCGGTCGGAAGCCGAATTGCAGCAGCGTTGCCGGCGAGTTCTCAGGCTGGTCGGGCTTGACGGAATGCAGCAGCGGATGCCCGAAGAACTCTCCGGCGGACAAAAGAAACGCGTCGCCCTGGCCCGCGCCATCGCGCTGAACCCGGAGGTCATCCTCTACGACGAACCGACAACCGGACTTGACCCGATTCGCGCGGACCTGATTAATGAATTAATCCTCAAACTCCAGAACGAGTTGAGAACGACCACCCTGGTCGTTACACACGATATGGATTCCGCCCGGAAAGTGGCCGACCGCATTGTGATGCTTTATAATAGCCAAATACTGGTCGATACAACGCCCGAAGGTCTGCGGGAAATAACCGACGACGTGGTGGTCAGGTTCGTCGATGGTCAGGCCACACCGGAAGAACTCGACGAACTGCGACACGGACACGCTGGAGACCAAAGCGATCATGACAGAGAGAAAACGTAATGTGCTTGTTGGAGCGACGGTCCTGGTGGCGGTAATTATCCTCGGCGGGATGATCCTCATTTTCCAGGAGTTACCGGCCTTTATGCGACCCGGATACCAGGTGAAGTTCACTTCCTACAACACCGGCGGCCTGCGCATAGGATCAGACGTTACGATGGTCGGTTTAAGGATCGGGCGTATATCCGAGATAGAAATCGCCGCCGGTAACGCGCGCGAAGGCGTTACCATTATTGCCACCATCGACCGGAAAATTGACATTCCCGGCGACATCAACGCATACATCTCCCACGGAGGTTTTTCGAGCGGAGCATCGCTCAGGTTAAGCCCTGACGACGGACCTCCGGGGTCGGAACGGATCGACCCGGTTACCGAGGGACCACTGGCCTGGATACCACGCAGCCGCGTCGAAACAATCGTCATCACTCGCGAAAAAGGCGGAGACAGCGGCATACTTCCGGAGGGTATGGTTAGCGACATCCGCGAAGCAATGGTAGGTTTCAAATCTCTTGCAGGAACGCTGAACGCATTTTTCGCCCCCCCACCGGCTACAACCACCGCACCGACCGCTACTACTGCAACCAGCGCACCAGCCTTGCCGAAACCGCCCGCGCCGCCGAATTTCCACACAACACTGGCGAAACTCGATGCCGCACTGGAAGCCATAAATAAAAACCTCGGCGACGAGGAAAACCAGGCAAATTTCAAGGCCGCTCTTGCAAATTTCAATATCGCCGCAACCGCAGCCACCGAAGCAATGGAAGACTTGGGTTCAATGGCGGGGGATATTTCCAGCGCCACGAAATCAGCCTCCAAACGGTTTGACGATCTCATGGGCCACCTGACGAACGACGCCGACCGCCTGGGGAAGGTGCTGACCTCGCTGCACCGCACTGCCGTCAAGATCGAAAAGGGAACCGGAACTGCCGGTAAAATCATCAACGACCCCGCCCTGTACGAAAACCTCATCAACACCACAAAACAACTCCAGAGCACACTCGACACGCTCCAGAAACTACTGGAAAAGTGGAAAACCGAAGGCGTGAAAATGAAACTGGCGGGATAAAACCGTCGCGGAGAAAATATAGATTGGGAAAATAGGTTAGCGTCCCCTATTTCACCTATTTCACCAAAGCCGGAATATACTCACTTTCTACCACGGATACTATTTTCGGTAGGGACAACAACAGGCAACGGTTTACTTTTAGGCTTCTCCCGTTGCAATTCCTCCATAAGTGCAACAATACTGCGATTGCACTTAACGACTACAACATCTTCCTCTGAAAGTCGGACATGTCGGACTAGCGCTTCACCCTTTCCTGGGCTTGGCTTATATATTTTATACCCCCAATTAACCACGAATTTGTCGGGACAAAACGGGTAGGCGACGGTTGGCCCGTGCCAGTTTGGTATACTCATTGGTTTTGCTTCCCATATAATGTCATCATCTGTTGTCACCAACCCGGAATTGGCCAACTGCTCGAAAGACGACGGAAACTGTCCATCATTCGTCGCGATGTAAACCGCTATCGCCCTCGTCATCCCCTCAACTTGCAACCTGGCCGGTTCGCGATAGTTTATCTCTCGCGCGTACCAAGCAATAAATAGTAGCAATGCTATTACTACTGTAGCAGCTATTAGTTTTTTAATCGCTGACATCAATTCCTCTCACTTCCCGAAGTATGCTCTGCTCTTCAAAAATATAGGGGACGCTAACCTATTTTTGCCCCTATTGTTGAATTTCCTCATTCATCGAACCGCTGCGGAAACCTTCCAGGTCCAGCGTAACGTAAGTGTAACCGAGCGCTTTGAGCGGATCTGCGATGCTATTGCGCATTGAGGCTGCCTGTTCAATAGAATCGGCAGGGACTTCCACACGAGCGATCGCGCCGTGGTCACGGACCCGAAACTGGACAAAACCGAGCGACCGCAGAACATCTTCAGCCTGTTCGATGCGCGAAAGTTTTTCGTCCGTAATCCCCATACCATAAGGGATGCGTGTAGCCAGACAGGCAAAGGCCGGTGAGTTCCAGTTCGGCAGGTGAATCGCCTTTGCAGTGGCACGGATTTCGGCTTTGGTCAGGCCGGCTTCGGCGAGCGGACAGCGGACGCCCATCTGCTCTTCCGCCCGTCGGCCCGGACGGTAATCGCCGCTGTCGTCGGCATTCGTGCCGGTAACAATCGCTGCGAAACCGCCTTCGTCAGCCAACTCTTTCAATCGCCCCAGAATCATGGCCTTGCAGTGATAGCAACGGTCGGGCGGATTGGCGGTAAATTTTGCATCGGACATTTGGGGCGTTTCGATTTCCCGGAATTTCACGCCGAGAAGTCCGACGATTTCCCGTGCCGTCGCTCGTTCACGCTGCGGGAAGATGGTCGAAACCGCCATCACCGCAAGGACATTTTCAGCCTTGAGCGTATCGGCCGACATCGCCAGCAGCAGCGAACTGTCAGCCCCGCCGCTGAAGGCGACGATAACCCGCTGCAACGACAGGAGAATTTCCCGACACCGGCCAAGTTTTTCCCGGAGGCCCGAAGGGAGATTTGCGAATCTGTCATTCATTGTTTCGCTGCTCATCCCTTCATCTTTACCACAGATTCGACAAATTGACCAGTTATGTACGTAACATGGCCGTCTCGGCCATGTATTCTTATAATCACGGGCGATGCGTAGCATCACTACGTGAGACGCCCGTGCTACGTACACAGCAACCTTGCCAGTTTGATTTCGGCGCGATACGGTATTGCGCATGAATAAGCGGAATATATTTACTCGTCGCCTGGCTGCGGTGCGAAGGTTGATGCGCAGCGGCAAAGTCGAAGCGATGCTGCTGACGGACACGCACAACGTGCGCTATTGCAGCGGGTTCACCGGCGAAGACTCTTACATGCTTCTGGGCAAGCGATGGGCGAGATTGCTGACCGATGGACGGTTTGCCGAACAGGCACGGATCGAATGTCCGCATATCAAAGCCGTCGTCCGCAAAGGCAAAATGACCGACGCGATCGCCGAAGTGTTGAGCAGCCAGAAGGTTCGCCGACTTGGAATTGAAGGAAATTCCGTAACGGTGTCGTTCAAATCCCGGCTTGGGTCCGCTCTGAAACGGGTGCGGATTAAGGTCTTCGGCGACGAGATAGACACGCTCCGTCAAATCAAGGACGACAGCGAATTGGCGTCGATTCGCAAGGCTGTTCGTGTGGCGGAGAAGGCGTTTTTGACTCTTACGTCCGGCGGGGCGAAGAAATTTATCGGGAAATCCGAGCGTCAGATAGCGGCAGAATTGGAATACCTTATGCGTCAGGGCGGCGCGTCGGGTGCATCCTTTGATACCATTGTAGCGGCTGGTGCACATTCGGCCTTGCCGCACTATCGGCCAGGCGGGACGAAAATCCGTCGAGGCGACGCCGTTCTTATTGATTGGGGCGCGGTGGTCGAGGGATACTGCTCCGACTTGACGCGAGTGGTTTTTGTCGGTAAAATCCCACCTCGAATCGAGCGGATTTACAAGATCGTGCTCCAGGGACAATTGGCCGGTATCAAGGCGATTAGCCCGGGCGTCAAGTGTGCGTCGGTCGATTCGGCAGCCAGGAGCGTTATCGCCGCCGCTGGTTACGGCGATGCGTTCTCGCACGGGCTGGGACATGGTGTCGGACTGGCGGTCCACGAACTTCCTCACCTGGGACGGAAGGTCAGAAAGACCCTCATGCCCGGAATGGTCGTTACCGTCGAGCCTGGAATATATCTGCCGGGAATCGGCGGCGTTCGCATCGAAGATGACGTAGCCGTCGCCGGCGGCGGCGCTAAAAGGCTAAGCCGACTGAGCCGGCGCCCCGAAGACATGCTGCTGCGATAAAGAGAAGGAATTCTCATGGATATGGATGAAATCAAGGAACTGGTCCGGCTGATGGTTGATAACGAACTCTCCGAACTGGACGTCAGCGACGGTGAAAACAAGGTCAAACTCAAGCGCGGCGCCGGCGGCGAACCGGTCATGGTCGCAGCACCGGCATCATTGGCGCCTGCCCCCGTACAGGCCGACATCGCCGAACCTGCCTCCGCCGAGGAAGAATTCATCGAGATTAAAAGCCCGATGGTCGGAACCTTCTACAATGCCGCCGATCCTGATTCTGAACCATATGTAAGTGTCGGCGCCGGCGTCGGCGCCGACACCATCGTCTGCATCGTCGAGGCAATGAAGGTTATGAACGAAATCAAGGCCGATTGCACCGGTACGATTACCGAGATATGTGTCAAGAACTCCCAGCCGGTGGAATACGGACAAGTGCTCTTCAAGGTAAAACCCGCCTGATTGCTACGTTATGGTCTTTGAGGAATAAAACAGAGTGTTTTCACGGATTATGATAGCCAATCGCGGCGAAATTGCGCTGCGGATTATTCGCGCCTGCAAGGAACTTGGCATCGAGGCGGTGGCGGTTTTCAGCGAGGCCGACCGCGACGCCGGTTACCTGCGCCTGGCTGACGACCGCATTTGCATAGGTCCAGCCACCGCGATTGACAGTTACCTGAACATCCCGCGAATCATCGCCGCTGCCGAACTCGCCGACGTACAGGCAATTCATCCCGGATACGGTTTCCTGGCTGAAAATGCACATTTCGCGGAGGTCTGCCGGAGTTGCCGGATAGAGTTCATCGGTCCGAGCGTCGAAA
>DAOVLV010000250.1 GCA_030631085.1 Planctomycetales bacterium
AGAGTTGCCAACGACAGCCTCTCCGTGCGCCAACTTGAGGTACTTGTCAAAGCCGCTCAAAAAGGACATCCGCTGACCGAAGACAGAGGCCGGGTGAAAATATCCAGACCTGCGTATCTGATAGACATTGAAGGGCAGTTGACTCAGGCTGTTGGAACGAAAGTTACAATACGTCCGGGAAGGGCGAAAAACACCGGACGAATCGTAATCGACTATTATGGCTTGGACGATTTCGACAAGATCATCGCCGCACTTGGAGCGGAGATAGAAAGTTGATTCGGATATTGGACTCCGGGATTACCTTCGGTACCACCACAGGGAGCGCCTTGTTGCGAGAATCGCGGAAGTGTTTATTTTGAAAGGACTTACATAGAGCGAACCCATGCCTCGCTAAAGCGAGCACGCCAACAGAATTTCTTCCCGGAGCAGATGCACCCAATCTGTTGGCGTGCTCGCTTTAGCGAGGCATGGGTTTATTGTATTCAACTGCTCCCAGGATTGATGGTAACTGCCTCTATGGGACGATATACTTAATCACCAATGACAAGTGAACTGATTGAAAATCGCGAGCCGCCGGAAGTGGGCTTTGAGACGTTCTCCTTGCTCAAGCGCGCCATCAAATGCGTGTTGGTTAATCCGTTGGCGAACTACTTACCGGCCGGTCTTACCAAAGCGATACTTCGTTTCGGTAAGAGCGAACTTGCGGCTTCGAACTGGATCGACCCGGGCGGATGGCGGAGCATGGTAATCTCCTACAATGGTCAGTGTGCCCAGATCGCCGATAAGATACTAGTCAAGGCCGGTACCGTCCCGACGGCGCTTCGCAATCGCAAGCGTCTGGCATCGCACCTGATAGCCGACCTGATCGACAACGACGGGTCTGGTTCGACGCATGTTTTATGTCTGGGCGCGGGTCCCGGACAGATTATCACCGAGGCGATGGTCAAGGCGAAAACGGCTTCTCATGCGACGCTCGTTGACCTCAATTCCGATTCGTTCGATTTCGGCCGGCAACTGGCTGACGAGCGAGGCTTGGGCGATCGCATCCGTTTTATCCAGGCCGATGTCCGCGATCTGCATGAATACCTTCACGATCAGCCTCACGTCGTCAAGATGATGGGCATCTGCGAATATCTTGATGACGAGCAGATCGTTACCATTGCGCGAGCGGCGGCCGATATCATGCCGGTCGGAGCGCCGATTATCTTCAATTCTATCTCCAAATCCCACGGTACGGACCGTTTTTTCCGGCGTGTTTTCGGGCTTAACATGAATCACCGCTTGCCTGACGAGTTGTCTGAACTGATGAAGCAGGCGGGATTCGGAAATTTTCTTGCACATCGTGAACCCCTGGGCGTCTATCATGTTATCGTCGGCAGAAAGGGCGGGGCGGCGGACTGACTTATTTGTCCACCTTGAATCGGGTAACAGGTGAACCGGAAAAATGACTGATATTTCCATACCATGGGGTGATGATACGTTGACGATGACGTTACCGTCTGACTGGACGGTTCAGCAGGTCGCGTCGCCTTCGGTTTCTTCGGCCGGTAAGGACTGGCCTGAGCGTCTCGCCAATGCTCTGTCCCAGCCTGAAGGGATTCGACCGTTGTCAAAACTCCTTGCAGCCAGACCTGACGCTCGTGTTGTCGTCATTGTTGAAGACCTCACCCGCTACAGTCCGCTGCCTGTAATACTGGAGGCGGTTTTCCGCGAATTTCACCACGCCGGCATTCCCGACGAGAACGTCGAGATATTTTTTGCCACCGGAATGCACCCGCCGCTGACACCGGCAGAAGCAGCCGGGAAAATCGGAACGGGTCTGGCCGAAAATATCGCCTGGCGATGCAATCCGTGGCGCGATCTGGACGCTTACGTCGATCTTGGTCAGGTTCGCGCGGGTGGGGTCTGTATTGACCTGCTTGTGGACCGTGGCGTTGTCGGTGCGGACCTGCGGATAGTTGTTACGTCGGTCAGTCCGCACCTCCAGGCGGGATTCGGCGGTGGTTACAAGATGTTTGTCCCCGGATGCTCGCATATAGACACCATTCGCCAGTTGCACCTTGTGTCTGTTCCCCGTCGGAATACCCAGCAGGTCGGACAACCTGCCCATCTCAATCGTATGCGGCGATTGATAGACGCTTCCGGCTCGGTTGTCGATGCCGCGGGCGGGAAATCTTTCGGGGTGCAGTACCTTCTTGATGCCGAGAACGGTCTGTCAGCCGTCGCTGCCGGAGACGTTGTTACCTGCCAGAGGATGCTCGCCAAGCACTGTGCCGCCGGTTGCGGAATCATCCTCGAATCGCCCGCCGACGTGGTTGTCGTCAACGCCTGGCCCAGAGATTTCGATCTCTGGCAGGCGTTCAAAGCCATCGCCAACACCTGTTGGGCGGCGCGTGATAACGGTGTGATTATCTGTCTTGCCCGGTGCCCGGGCGGTGTGAACATGCCGACGCCAAAGTTTCCGATTGGTCCCGGGTTCGTCCGTCGGGTCGTCCGTCTGTTTGGGGCGAACGCATTGGCGTCGCTGCTGACAAGGTTGGTTCCCACGCTCAGCGGGGACGCCGCCTTTTTCGTCCGTCTGGCGTTGCAGATTATCCAGCGAAACACCATCATCATGGTTTCGCCCACCATCGCCGAAGCCGATCAGAAAATGCCCGGACTGGCGGTTTACGCCGACCCCGCCGAAGCCTTCGCCGCAGCCGACGATATGCTGGGTAAAGATCCCAAGCGAGTTGCCGTCTTCCCCTCCGGTGGTATGAGTTATCCAATCCTGCGGAAATGAAAAAGCGATCAGCGGTCAGCGTTTGGGGTGCCGGGAAAATAGGCTGACACGCCTGCGGCGTTGGCTGCCAGAAGTTTCCCGTTCACGCAGATGAGGTTTCCAAGAATCGCGCTGGGCTGCTTCACCGGCAGGCGAGTAACGGAGAAATCCTTCAGCGATACGCGAATGAACTCTGCCTTTCCCGACGCCAGGATGGCATCGGTTGTAACGGCAGGGCGGCCATGGATACCTGTAATCTTCTTGCCGACCCAGACCTCCTTGCCGATTTTCGCGTCGATGACACGAAGTTTCTTCCCGGACAGCAGCAGTCGTGAACTGTTTATGGCGGTCAGGTCCCGCAGGCCGCGGCGGTCGGCGCTCCACTCCAATCGGCCCGTATCGGTTCGCAGGGCCAGCAGTTTGTCGCTATCGGCGGGCAGGCAGATTGCCCTGCCTTGGGTTACTATGACGGGATTCGGCGGAAAGGATGTGGACGATACGGCGGTACGCCTGCTGCCCCGCCGGTTAACGCTGCTTTCGTACTGGTAGGCCCACAGTGGCCAGCCTGTCCCGGCGTCAAATGCCGATATGACGCCCGCGTTGGTAACGACAAAGACTTTTCCCGCCGCCACAGCCGGCGGGCTGCCCCGGCCTTGCCAGTAGCCCCGATACCTGGCGGAGGGCGCCATAGGCATCGGGCCGACCATTGTCTCCCACACCAGCCGCCCGTTCTCAGCGTTCAGACACACCAGGTGATAGTCCTGCATGTATTCGACCACAACGTACACCCGACCGGCAACGTAGGTCGGGGCGGTCAGAAACTTCCCGCCGCGAAGCAGTTCGCTGGCCCCCTCGCTCTGACCGACCTGCCATAAGAGCCGACCCTTGTCGGAAAGCGAAAACGCCGCCAGCACAGAGGTATCGGCGTACTGCCGAAACGCCCTGGGCCGCCGCGCCAGCGCGTAATAAAAGGCCGTACTGTCGCAGAGAAACTTGCCTACCGCGAAAACCTTCCCGTCCCCCACCGTCAGCGTCCACCGGCCCTGATCCCCCACCGGCGCGGGCAAGCCCCCATAGTAGTAATTGCGCCTGCCGCGTGTCGGGCGGTACAGGCTGAAGGCGAAGGTCTGCCACAGTTTCTCGCCGGTCAGCAGGTCGTGCGCGGCAATGCCGTCGGCGGCGCGGTACAGGACAGTCGTTCCGACGACTATCGGATGGACATGAGCCGCCATGGTACTCCGCTGGCTCCGCCCGCCGGTTCGAGAGGTAAACACCACCTGCCCCTCACGCAGCGCCGGATCCGAGACGGTCCGCCGACCGCTGCGGATAACGTTGCGGACAATAATAGTTCTCAGTGCCGCCTTGACGTTGGGGTTGTCTTTGAGTTCACCGCCGGGGACGGTCCAGCGCGGGC
>DAOVLV010000328.1 GCA_030631085.1 Planctomycetales bacterium
CAGGATATTGTGGGCGGTGCCGAAGATGTAGCCGCCGCCGGTGGCGAGAATTTCGGCGCGGTCGCGGACATGCTCAGCTACTTCTTTGGGTGTGCCGGTAGGCAGGACTTCCTGAATGTCGATTCCGCCCTGGAATGATAAGTCCTTGCCGTACTCGCGTTTAAGTGCGGCGAGGTCGTCGCCCATTGCTGCCGGCTGGAGCGATTGGAGGATGTCAAGCCCGGCCTCGACAAAATCGCCCACCAGCGGCGTAACGTGGCCGCAGGTGTGATACATTACCTTCATACCGAATTCGTGAGCGAGTTCGCAGTAGGCGGCGAAACGTTTCTTGAAAAACTTCCGATACATCTCCGGCGAGATGAGGGTGTTGTTCTGAGCGCCCATGTCGTCGCCCATGAAGAAGATGTCGATTGTTCCGGCTGCGGCCTCGAAGAAGCGACGGTTGTATTCGAGGTAATAATTGCTGATGTGTTCGAGGATGGATTCGGCGATGGCCGGTTCGAGGGCCAGGTCGTAGAAGAACTTTTCGGTCCCGCGGATGTACATAGCCGGTTTGAGTTGCGCGGTGCGGTCGAGCCGATCCGCGCCGGCGACGACGGCGTAATCGGCGTCGCGGATGGCGCCGCAAGCGGCCTGAACGTCGGAGTAGTCCCAGAGGTCGGCTGTGGGCCAGTTGTGCCGCTCGATCTCGGCCACCGTCGCTGCCTCTGCCAGCGGACTGGAGATCAGGTGCTTATAGGCCCAGGTGTATTCAGTGCCGTCGTGGCGTGCGCCGGTAACGGTGTTATACTTCCGCCGGACTCCCCAGTGGTCGGTGATGACGCCTTCGGAGTCGGGCCGACCTGTCTCGCCAATGAAGGCCGGGCCGTTGAAATATCGCAGGTCAACGCTGATCCGTTCCAGCACCGCCTCTTTATCGTCCAGGCCCCACTCGTCGGCCAGACGGTCGTACACGTCGTCCGTCGCCCAGAAATCAATCGGAACGCGGTCCGGTTCGGTGTGATTGATTGTCTGGAGAACTCGCTGTCGTGGTGTCATGTTTCCCTCACGGCGTGGATGAAATCTTCGATTTTTTTCAGGTCTTTGACGCCGGGCGATGATTCGACGCCGCTGGAGACATCTACCATCCATGGCTTGACGATTCGGACGGCTTCGGCGACGTTTTCAGCGTTAAGCCCGCCGGAAAGCACCAACGGCGGCAAATTGTCCAGTTTGCCCGCGTCCCGCGCCTCGGCCACCCATTTCCAATTGAATTGCTCACCCGTTCCGCCGGCGACGCCTGGAACGTAGGCATCCAGCAGAATGGCTTTGACCTGCTGGGTTGGCTGGACACCGTCCAGCCAACGGATAACTTCATCAATCCAGTGGTCATCACGAACGCGAAAGGCTTTTATGCACGGGATGGAGAGGTGTTCGACGATTTCGGGGGCCTCGTGGCCATGGAGTTGGGCAATTGTCAGGTTTGCCCTGGCGGCAACGCGGTTGACGGTTTCGGCGTCGCTATCGACGAAGACGCCGATGGTCGTTGTCAATGGCGGCAGCGCGTCGGTTACGGCGCAGGCCTGCTCCGGCGAAACCTGCCGAGGTGATTCGGCAAAGACCAGTCCGATCACGTCAGCGCCCATCCGCACAATCTCGGCCGATTGGGCAGGATCTCGCAAACCACAGATTTTAATTCGAGGTATCACCCGTTAACTTTCCGATTTGCCCTTGAGGTACAGCGTTTGTGTCGGGAAGGCGAATTCGATTGATTCTTCATTGAACCGGCGAAGCAGTTCCATGTTGAAATCGTGTGTGAATTCGAGGTAGTCCCACCACTCCGGCGGGGCGTACCAGTAATAAACGGTGATATTCAGGCTGAAGTCGTTGAATTCGTTGAAATATGCCCGTCCGGGCCTGTCTGCGGGGAAGTGGCTCTTTCGGGCATCGAGCATCTCGCGGATAATCTCAACGGCGCGGGTGACCTTCTCCGGCGGGGTGTCGTAGGTAATCGTTACATTCAGGACGCGCTTGATGTAAGGCCTGCGGCTGACGTTCTCCACAGGCGAATTGGTTATGACGGAGTTGGGTATCGTAACCAGGTGCCCGGTGAGCGTCCGAACCCGCGTCGAGCGAAAACCGACCTCCTCGATAATACCCTCGTGGTCGCCTATTTTGACCCTTTCGCCCATCTGGAAAGGCCTGTCCGTGAAAATGGTTATCGAGCCGAAGAAATTGGCGAGCGTGTCCTTTGCAGCCAGCGCAAACGCCAGACCGCCTATGCCCAGGCCAGTCAGTAGCGTACCGATGTCCCAGTGGAAGATGTTCTGGGCAATGAACAGGCCCGCAACGATGATAACGAATATGCGCAGCGTCTTGCGGATAATGGGAACCAACTGGTCGTCCAGTTGAGTGTGCGTCTTTGCCGTTAATCGCAGGAGGAACATTTCCAGAACATCAACGAGGCGATAGACAGCCCAGCCGACGGCGATTACAACGATAGTTTTGCATACGGCTGTCCACAGCCACATGAGGTTCTTATCAGTACCGGCAGCATCGGTAAAGATGACGTTGTCGAGCTGCATGAACACCCTGGCCGAATAAAGCCCGGTGGCGAAGATAAGCAGGGCAATCGGCTTGGCGAGCGAGCGGAGGATTGTTCCGGTAGCGACGAATCGTTGCTTTTGGATTATCCTCTGCCCCTGCTGGATGAGGATGAAAGATACAATTTTTCCGACGATAAACGTAACCAGCAGCACCCCCAGCAAAACCGCCCATTGCCAGACGGCGTTGTTGAGGAATTCAGTGAGATACCAGGCATCTCCTGCCGAACGTGACGTTTGTGCGAGAGTCAATATCATTATGGTTGTTCCTGTAAAAACAAAGATAGCGGGATTATAGGGATTTTGAGATTACAGGATAAAATATTATTAAAAAAACCCTGTAATTCAGTTTGCGGGATTATAACTTCCTGACAGGGCAAATACAACGCCACGAGCAGGCACCCCTTTTTTCTGAATAATGAATATTGAACAAAGAATGTTGAATTTCGAAGTAACAGAAAGAAAAAAAGGACGAGAATCTACGCTTTGGGTTTCATTTATCTTCTTTTTCTTCTTTTCACTTCGAAATTCAAAATTCTTTGTTCGATATTCAATATTCTCTTTGCCACGACAAAGGTAGGACGGGCGCCGTAGCCACGGTCTTGTCATGGGGTGAATTGGCGTGTTAAAATAAGTCGGACCGGGAATCGTCGGGACGTTTTCACGCCCCTG
>DAOVLV010000374.1 GCA_030631085.1 Planctomycetales bacterium
GCCATCGGGCGATGACGCTTCAGTTTGCCCCTGGCGGTTACTTTAATCCGTTTGGCTACAGACTTATTTGTTTTCATCTTCGGCACAGTTATCACCTCACGCGGTATGGGTATATACTCCGCCCGCCGCAAAATCGAGATGGTATTGTAACAATCAAATGGAAAACGTAAAGAACTTTTTTGAAGAAAGGTTTCCGAACCATCACTACTCTTTTTTATAGGCTGTGTTTCGCCAGGTGATTTTCGCGCCTCGTCGTAGTTTTGTCATGGCCGAAACCAGCGCGACTATCCCGACGACACAGCCCAGGGGGTAGGTCAGCGCTATTTGCGATTTCGCTCCTATCATCGGGCAGAACCGCCAGATAACGCTTACCTGCATAACCGCCGCCGCTGCGCCCAGCAGTCCCAGGGCGAGGAAGAGTCCTGCCGGTTCGACCCCTGCCGCCGCAGCGGACAGACCTATAACGGCGGCTGCGTATGGCAGCAGCCCCATCACCGCCAGCACCATCATCGAGATGGTCAGTCGCTTGAGCGTCCCGAAGGTTCCATAGAATATGCGGCTCCATCCGCGAAGCGTTTCTCGCAGCGAGGTGTACATTCTCACCTTACTCATCCCGTCGTTGCGGACGACTCGCAGGTTCAGCCCATTCGACTTTACGCGATAGGCCATGTGCATATCTTCGTTGACCTTGTCCTTGACTGCCTCGTGCGTACCGATTCGCTCATAGGTAGATCGCTTCATCAACATGAACGCGCCGTTTGCGTATGCGTGCGGTTTGTTCGGGTCGTTGACCTTGTCGGGGTGGAACCAGATCATCATTATCCCGCTGCACACCGGCTGGGCGACGTTCTCCCAGAACGTCCGCATTTCGAGGTTGGGCAGGATGCTGAGTAAGTCCGCGCCGGTTTCCTGTGCATAGGAAATCGCCACCGAGAGCGTCCGCGCGGATGTCTGCTGACAATCGGCGTCTATCATGCATATCCATTCGCCGTCGGTGTCGGCTACGGCGTTCTGCATCGCGTTGTTCTTTCCGCACCATCCTTCGGGAAGATGTTCGATGTTCATCAGTCGGAGGCGTTTGTCTTCGGAGGCGATTCGCTCGACTATCCTGGCTGTATCGTCTGTGCTCCGGTCATTGGCGACGATCATCTCGAAGTTGGGATAGTCCTGCTCGAGCATTGTGCGGACGCACTGCTCGATATTGTCGGCTTCGTCCTTGGCGGCTACGACAACGCTGATTCGCGGTTGTTCATTGTAGTCTGGGCCGGCAGGTCGAAGATGCGCCGTGGCGTGCCCACCTGTTTTTTGCTTCAGCGTTGAAAGGTGGGCCTCCGCTTCGCTCCGGCCCAGCCTACTCTCCTGGTAATCTTCCGTCAGCACGAACCCGTGCTTACGTTGGCGGATTATCATCAGGTGTCGCGATGTCCATACCGCCATCACGCCGCCGGTCAGAACGATTAGGATTATTGTTAATGTGAACAAGTTCCCAGTCCCTTTTCCTTGCGGTATATTTCAACAGATGCGGTCATGACTTCTTTGACCGGAACGCCGTGCGCCTCAGCGGCTGACAGGCAGTCGGCGAATTCCGGCGAGGCCGTCAATTCGCTCGTATCGCTTTTTCCAACCTTTAGACGTATTGGCCCATAAGGCGTTTCGACCGTTACTTCTCGGCGGGCGAGTTTGCTTCGCGTGCAGGTTCGCCGGCGGATTCCGAGCGTCGTTGTTTCGGTGAAAATGATTTCCTCCGCCCGCGTTACGTCGCCGGGGCGGCACAAGGCGGACAGCGTCCAGGCTGGGCGGGACTTTTTCATGTAAATCGGCGCTGCCCATGCGTCAACGCATCCGGCCTGGAGAAGTTTCTCGATTGTCGCGCCGATTATTTCGCCGGTGCAGTCGTCCAGATTGGTTGAGAGTTCTACGACGCTATCGACCGAGCCGTTATCGACTGCCCGGCCTATGAGTACGCGCAGCAGATTCGGTAGTCTCGCTTCGTTGTTGCGTAAGCCCGCTCCATAACCGATGCTCGACAGTTCCATAGCCGGAGCCGGTCCGAAGGAGTTGGTCAGCGTTGTCAAAACGGCAGCTCCGGTGGGGGTGGTCAGTTCGCCGGTTACGCCTTCGGTTATCGCCTCGGCGGTTGTCGCCCCCCTCAGAAGTTCAATCGTCGCCGGTGCAGGAAGAGGAAGCGTTCCGTGTGCGGCCTCGACCGTTCCACGCCCAAGCGGAATCGGCGAGCAGAAAATCTCTTCGATTCCGAGCATTTCAATTCCCACAGCGGCGGCCACTATGTCAATAATGCTATCGACGGCTCCAACTTCGTGAAAATGTATCTTGGCGATGTCTGTGCCATGGACCTTCGCCTCGGCCTGTGCGAGTCGGCGAAATATCGCCTCGGCGGTCTCGCCGGCCCGGCCTGGAAGGGCGGCGCTGTGGATAATCGATAGAATGTTATCAAGGTGGCGGTGGGGCGGGTTGGATTCGGAAGACGTTACGGTAAATTTCGTTCCGGACAGTGCACCTCGTCTGACCTTCTCGGCGGATATGTCGTACCCGGGAAGTTTAATCCCCGCCAGTTGCTCTTGCAGTGCTTTGAGTTCCAGCCCCGCATCAAGCAGCGCACCGACGATCATGTCGCCGGCCGTTCCTGAAAAACAATCAAAATACGCCAGTTTCATTAATTATCTCCTACCGTTCGACTCTGCTCACAACAAGCACGCAGACAAATGAGTCTATGCTACTTGCTGCCGACAGACAACCGGAATGCAGAATTGTCGATTTCAGTTGCAGGCTGGGGCGAGCGACACATAGTGTCCCTACGGGAA
>DAOVLV010000169.1 GCA_030631085.1 Planctomycetales bacterium
CACCCTCGGCCAGTACACCTCCAGAGCAGTAGGCGGGCGGGTATAACCGGTGAAAAAGCCGATTTCGTCAATCGCCCCGGCGTATTCCTTGAAGAGACGGTAAAGACCTTCGAGGCGTTCTTCAATCTCCCACTGCGGAACCGCTATGCGAAAAGACACTCTGGATTCATTCATGGCGTTTTCTCCATTCACATCAGGTTTTCAGCAAACTTAAGGATTGTCCGGGGACTGTCCAGCGAAATTATGGTTTTTCAAAAAAAAACTGACCTTGAGTGTGGCAAAGGGTCGAGGTATCCTTTGTGCAAATTTATCGCAGCGGAACAAGGAGAGTTCACATGCGACGTTATTTTCAGTGGTCTTTCGCAGTGTCGGCGATTATCGCCGTATTCGTTACCGGATGCAGTAATGTCAGCGATGCTTATATTGAGCGATATGTAACCGCATACAAAGCCATCGAGGTTGCTTCCGCTCATGAGTCGGCGACGGTTGATACGAGCCGGCCTATCGGCGCCGATGAAGAATCCCCCGCGACCCAGCCGGCTGGGATCATTCCCGGCAAGGCGGGCGAACCGGTGCACTGGGCGAAGCGTCGCGGGCCTGCGTATCCGGACGACTTCTGGCGAAGTTTTGGCCGAGACGCGAAGGAAATGCCCGCTATCGTCTGGGACGACACCAAAGCCACATTCACCGACCCCTGGACACTGGTGGCGATGGGCGGGGCAGTGGCGGCAGGGGTCGCTATCGACGCCGC
Source organism: Planctomycetales bacterium (assembly GCA_030631085.1). GTDB lineage: Bacteria > Planctomycetota > Phycisphaerae > SM23-33 > SM23-33 > JAUWNJ01. The sequence continues at coordinate 752 of DAOVLV010000169.1, forward strand.
CAACCTGAACGGCACGGTGGCTGACCACTATACAAAGCATGGTTCGCAATTGAGCAAGTGCGGCGACATGATCGGCGACGTCGGCGGAAATCCGGGTACACATTTCGGCATAGCCGGCGCGATGTACTTTACCTCGCTGGCGACGGGGGACGTGAAGACCTACGAAACCTCCAAAGCCCTGATGAACGCCCTGGCCATCAACGGCCTGACGACGCTGGCGCTGAAGGGCATAGCGAATAACGAAAGCCCCAACGGCGACCCGTTCGGCTGGCCTAGCGGACACACCTCCAGCACGTTCTGCCTGGCGACCGTGATGCACGAAGCCTATGGCCCGAAGGTCGGCATACCACTGTTCATCTTCGCCAGTTTCGTCGGATACGAACGGATCGACGCGCGAAATCACGATTTCAACGACGTTATCTCCGGCGCGATTATCGGTATCGCCATCGGCCACGCCGTCATGCAGAACCACCAGCCAAGGATACTCGGTTTCGATGTCATCCCGTGGAGCGACCCCGCCAATAACGCCGTCGGAATTGCGCTGATGAAAGAGTTTTAAGAGAAAAAATTCGAAATCCGAATCTCGAAATCCGAATCTCGAAATCCGAAACAATATCGAATAACCAAAATTCAAATTTCCCAAACCCCTCTCCTGGCACGTATCGCCGGAACTGTTTGGGACATTCGAATTTAGGATTTCAAATTTGTTTCGGATTTCGTATTTCGATATTCGGATTTCGCCGTTCACGCTACTCCGTCGCCGTCCGCTTTGGAGCCGTCGGGTCGATGTTTCCATCGGCGGTGGACCCAGAGGTACTGTTCGGGCGCGCTGCGGACGATTTCTTCCAGTTCGCGTGTGAATTCCTGCGTAATCCAGGTCGCTTTATCGTCCTGGTCAGCCCATTCGGACGGGTGAATTACCCGCTTGATACCGCCCTCGAATTCAAACTTGTCGCTTAGCCGCTTGGCGTATCCGATGGCTATCGGCACTTTGTGCTGTCTCGCCAGAAGCGCGATTGAGCGGTATGTGCTTGCGGGCCTGCCGAAGAAATCGACGAACAGCCCCCTCCGCCCGGCGTCCTGATCGGCGATAAACGCCAGCGAACCCCGCTGAGCGAGAATATCCGAGATGCTGGTCATTGCACCTTTTTTGTGAATGATGCTTTGGCCGGTGCGTTCGCGGACGCCCATGATAAATTCGTTGATGTACGGATTGTCCAGCGGGCGGGCGACAGAGACCGTCGGGAAGCCCAGCGTAGCCATCATGTACCCAAGTACTTCCCAGTTACCGAAGTGTCCCGTCAGCAGGATCATTCCCGTCTCCTGCCGGACGAGCAGGCGGATGCTCTCGGCTGTGTTTTTCAGACGGATATGCCGCGGCCAGCGGTTAGGCGTAATCAGCCTTGGCGTGAAGAGCACCTCCAGGGCGAGATAGACCATGTTGTAGATGCTCTTGCGGGCGACGCGCTGAATACGCTCCTCCGGCCAGTCGGGAAAACTCAGCCGCAGATGCCCGCAAGCGATCCGCCGGTGCTTCCGGTCGATTCGCCAGAGAATTTCGCCTATCCACCGGGCAGTTCGGTAGTTCGTCTGCACATCGAACATGTGCGCGAACATGTCGAACAGGCGGAGGCCTAGGTATTGAAGATAGTCGATATATTTGTTTCGCGGTTTGGCCATACCGGGGACCTAAATTGCGGATTGCGGATTGCGGATTGCGGATTTCAATTCGCTCAGGATTTTCAACGTTTGGGCCACTGCTTCCTTCGTAGCCACCATTGTCGGTTTATCATCCGTTCGCCGTTTGATTTCGACGTTGCCTTCCTTCAGGCCTCGCTCGCCTACGACTACTCGCAGGGGGATTCCGATAAGGTCGGCGTCCTTGAATTTCGCGCCCGCGCGGGTGTCGCGGTCGTCCAGCAGCACGTCGGCTCCGGCTTCGGCCAGTTCGTTGTAAATCCGTTCAGCCTCAGCCACCACTTCGGCGCTGTCGTTGTTGAGGATCATCACCTCGACTTCGAACGGAGCGATTGCCGGCGGTAAAATACACCCGTTCTTATCGTTTCCGACCTCGATAGCGGCGGCGATTATGCGATTTATCCCGATACCGTAACAGCCCATAACGCACGGCTTTGCACTGCCGTTTTCGTCGAGATAGGTCGCGCCGAGTTTTTCGCTATATTTTGTGCCCAGTTTGAAAACGTGCCCGATCTCGATACCTCGTGAGAATTGCAGGGTTTTCCCGTCGTGCGTATCGCCCTCGACGGCATTGCGAATATCAGCCACGATTACATTATCGCCTTCGAGCGGGAAATCCCGCCCCGGAACAACGTTACGGACATGATAATCCGTTTTGTTCGCCCCAGCCACACCGACAGGCATCGCGGCGATGGAGTGGTCGATAATGAGCTTGTTTGCTTTAACAAACTTATCCATTTTGTCCCACATGCCTACAGGTCCCGCAAAACCGATCTTGGCCCGAGAGACCAATTGTACAACTTGTTCCGGAGCTATCTCGACATTCTTTCCCAACGCTCTATTTAATTTGCTTTCGTTAATATTGTGGTTTCCTCGCACAAGAACCATCACTGCAGTATTTGCGAGGCGGTCGCGCGCTTTTATGAATTCTATACCTGACTCGTAAAATGCTGTGCTTTTGGGGGGAAATGATTTCAGTACTAGTTCCTTAGATTGACTTACGAATTTATCCCAATCAGGAGATGCTTCCATATTAGGAGATGCTTCTATTTCAGAAATAATAGGCTCAGATTTGCCCCTTAATTCTTCAAATTTGTCCCTGAGTCCTTCAATTTGACCAGAGTGCGTCTGGAATTTTGTAAGAGTTTTTTTGTACACGTCCATAACGGTATTGTCACGTTCCCAATACACGATAGTCTTTATCATCTCGGCTGGTTTGGTTTTCAGGAAATCGCAGACCTCCTCGATGGTTCCCGCGCCGGGTGTGTGGACTTCTTCGGTAGGTAGCACGGGCGTCTCGCCCGTGCAGCCCGACACGGGCGAGACGCCCGTGCTACTATCTACCTCCGCTTTTTCGATATTTGCGGCGTAGGAGTAGTCTTCGGTGTGGACGATGATGTCTTCGCCGGTCGGGCAGGGGGCCATGAATTCGTGGCTGGCTGAGCCGCCGATGGGGCCGCTCTCTGCTTCGACGACGACGTATTTCACCCCGCAGCGGTCGAAAATCCGGCAGTAGGCTTCGTACATTCTCTTATAGGTCTTCTCAAGTCCGGCGATGTCGGTGTCGAAGGAGTATGCATCCTTCATCAGGAACTCCCGGCTGCGGAGGACGCCGAATCGCGGGCGGAATTCGTCGCGGAATTTCGTCTGAATCTGGTAGAGGTTCAACGGCAACTGCTTATACGAGCGAACGTCGGCAGCCACCAGCGTTGTAACGACTTCTTCAGCCGTTGGTGCCAGGACATTTTCCCTGCCATGGCGGTCGGTGAATTTGCACATCGTCTCGCCGTAATCGGTATCGCGTCCGGTTTTATGCCATAGTTCTATTGGCTGGAGGATCGGCATTGCGATTTCCTGGGCACCGGATGCGTTCATCTCTTCGCGGACGATCTGGGCGGCTTTTTGCAGCATCTTCAGCCCCAGAGGCAGATAGGTATAAGTCCCGGAAGCGACCTTGCGGATAAACCCCGCGCGAATCATCAGCCGATGCGAAGGAATCTCGGCATCAGCGGGAACTTCTTTGACTGTCGGGATAAGCAATTGGCTATAACGCATGTTTTACCTTTAGGTTAGAGGTTACAGGTTAGAGGTCAGGCTTCGCGTTGCTGAAACCCCAAGCCATACTCTAACCTTTCGTATGGGTGTTTATACCGGGCAAACGCGGCGTTTTCAATGCCGGTTATCTGCAGCAGGGGTTTTCCGCGACCGTCGGCGTCGGAGAAAGAAGAGTACCAATGCGATCGCCGTAGCTACCACCCAGCATCCGACCGCAAGGAGTCTTACTATGGAAATTTCGAGATGGAGTAGGCCACAGAGGAAATATTTTGCTATGAGTGTTTGTTTTCGCCCGGACAGGCCTGCGGCTCCGTTTGTAACTTCTACGGTGAGTCGATATGTGCCCAGCGGAACAGTACGCATTGAAATAAAGAGGTACGAACCTGTTTCTTGACAGAAGTTTGTGTTGACGGTATCGGAGGATAACTCATCCCGCCAAACCTCCTCACCGTAAGCGTTCGTAAGAGTTAAAGTGCCCTCAAGTTCCTGAAGGGCTTCTTTCAGTTCTTCTTCCGAAGAAAACTCAGGCTGTATTTGCAGTTTCAGGTATTGGCAGTGGGCACCCGTGAAGGTTTGTTTGAAACTACCATGAAATTTGCCCGGTTTGGATAAATCGACGGTCAGTTGTATAGGTGTGGCTTGCTTGGCTTGGTCCACTTTGGACTTATGGGCACGTGCCTCCATGAACAGATACACCCCACCAACCGTAAAGGCGA
>DAOVLV010000385.1 GCA_030631085.1 Planctomycetales bacterium
AAGGAAATTATCAGGAATATACGTTCGAATTCATCTTTGACCGCCACCAGGGTCATCGCGCTGACTGAAGCGATAACCAACGGGCAGAAGCGAAGCCTCCTGCGGCAGGGATTCGACAACGTGCTCGGCGCTCCGTACGAGTTCGACGCTCTCGTCGCCGCCATAGAAACCGCCACAGACCTTATCTCGTAAAACTTAAAAATGAATATTGAATAATGAACAGAGAATTTTGAATTTCGAAGTAAAAGAAACAAGCCGCCTTTGAGCGATGTTTTTTTTACTTCGAAATTCAAAATTCTCTGTTCATTATTCCACGTAGTGGTGCTACGCACAATATTCTCTTTTGCAGCAGCGCCTGTCCCTCTCTACAATAATCCTCCATGAAGAATTTACTCGTCTTGATTTGTCTCGTCGGTTTGGTATCCGGGTGTGGCGGTCATTCCGGAATCCTGATTAAGCCCGTTCCGTTGGACCAGAGGCTTCTCGAATCGGTCGTCCAGGCCGATGCCGGGTGGTTCGTCGGGAAGATAGCGATTATCGACGTCAGCGGCTTAATCGTTAATAAGCGCATAGGCCCAATGTTCGGCGCTTCCGAGAATCCGGTAAGCATGTTCGCCGAGAAACTCGATGTGGCTGGACGCGACAAGTCAGTCAAAGCCGTCGTCCTCCGCATCAACTCGCCGGGCGGGACAGTCCAGGCCACTGAAACGATGCACAATCGCCTGAAGCGGTTCCGGAAGGAAACCGGAAAACCGGTAATCGCCTGCATAACCGATGTCGGAGCCTCTGGGGGATACTACCTCGCCTGCGGGTCGCAGAGGATTATCTGCCAGCCAAGCACCATCACCGGATCGATCGGCGTGATAATCCAGACAGTCAATTTCACCGGGACGATGAAGATGCTGGGAATAAAGGCCGACGCCATAACCTCAGGCCAACTTAAAGCAATGGGAAGCCCGCTGAAGGACATGACCGAGCAGGAGCGGAAGATATTCCAGGATATGGTTCACGAATTTTACGAGCACTTCGTCGAAGTTGTAGCCGAGGGCAGGAGCGGTCTCGACGCGGAGAAAGTTCGCAAATTGGCAGATGGTCGGGTATTCACTGGTCGCCAGGCGGTGAAAATTGGCTTGGTTGATCAACTGGGCGATCTTCAGGACGCCATCGCCCAAGCCAAAAAAGCGGCGGGCATCAAAAAGGCCAGGGTTGTGATGTATCACCGCCCGCTTGGGTATCGGGCGAACGTGTATTCAGCCTCACCGGCTCACACACCCGCGACGCAGATTAATCTTATCAACATCCAGATGGGCCGACTTCTTCTGCTGCACAGGCCAAGTTTCCTGTACCTCTGGAGCACCAACCTGAAAAACTCAATTGCCAACGACCACCGGTAGAATCCTCCGAAACCGGCAGCATCAACAAGTGTTTCGATTATTGGAAGTGGAGAAAAATCCCATGAAAGCAATGTTGATTGTAAAGAACGTGGAGGTAGCAGCAATCGTGTGCGCGGTGGTGCTGGTTGCCTGTGCGGGTAGGGCAACGGTTATAGCCGAAGAAACACCGGCGAAGGGGCCGCCCAAGGTAACAGCCGGCCCGATAATCGTCTCGTGGACGAATTCCAAGACGAAGAGCAGGAAACGTATGTTCCTCGTCCGGCAGGGCGAGAAGATCGCCTTCAGTGTGCAGGGGCCGACATCGTGCCGATGGCTGGTGAACAAGAAGGTCCGGGAAAAAGCAAAGGGTCGCTCGTTCACTTGGACTGTTCCTCCGTCCAGGGGCATCTGGGAGGTTCGCGCCGATGCCGGCAGAAGCCACATAGAGTGGGTGGTCTCGACGCTTGCGAAAAAGGAAGCACCAATCGTTTTCGATTACTTCTGCGACCTCAAGTTAACCAACAGGGCCGAGCATGATCCCTGGGGAAGGCCGCTGCCGAAGTGGAAGTCCAACAATCTTAATGTTGCTTCGGGATACGCCAAGGTAGCCTGGCGTCCGGGACGGTATAACTACATCGGAAACCTCTCCCTGCCTTCTTCCGTTGCCTACGGTACCTGGCGAATGCGTTGGAGAAAGACGGCAAAGAGAGGCACGGATAACAACGGCTTTACCTTCAGCGTGGGGTATAAATCTGGAGCGCAGTGGCGTGCCAACATTTTCTCCGACCTGCACAAGCGATTCCGGGGCACGAGCTCCGAGGGCCACAAGATGGAACTTTCGAAGCTCGAGTACAATTTCGGACCCTTTCCCTGGAACAGTCCCGACGCCGACTGGCACACCGTGACCTTCATCCGCACGCCGCCTCCAGAAAATTTCCTTTACCAGTTCTTCGACGGCGTTTATTACCCGGAGTCCTTTGAGCCTGCCGATTGGCTGGGAGACGAAGCCGCCAAGGTCGGCATCCAGTTCATAGCCGAGAAGACCTTGGAGATATACTGCGACGGGATCGAAGTTTACGACCGGCAGTATCTCTTTCCCACCGCGCGGGCTGTCTATGGGATCTATAGCCGGTCGTATGAGGGAGTCTTTGGAGGAACCGGCAAGCCCGGGCCATGGGATCAAAGACAGGGCATCATTGTACACGGCCGGGGGGTTACTCCGGAGAAGATCGCCCGTTTGGTGGATGACCCAAAGC
>DAOVLV010000214.1 GCA_030631085.1 Planctomycetales bacterium
ACCGTCGCCGCAGCCATGGGACTACCCAAGCGGATGACCTCGGATGCACGGAAATACCTCGACGAAAAGGGCAGCGCGTTCCGAAAGGCCATTCGCGCCACCTCGTCGGCCCGGCGGGCGTCCGAAGACGCCCGCGCAAAAGCACACACCGCACGCATTGCCTCCGAAGACACGCAGGAACAGTACGAATCCAAACTGGCCGACCTGTTCAAACTACAGGAAAAATTCGAAAACTGGACAGCCTCGCTCGCCGAACTCAAACCCGGCGACGAAATCCACGTCCCGTCAAGGGATAAGCCAGGCCGACTGGTCCGAATCCAGTTCAACAAGCAAATCGCCGTCGTCGATGTCGATAAGGTGCAGGTCGAGGTCCCGCTGGCCGAACTGATGCCGGATATGGGTCAAGCCGGTATCAGAAAGGAAATCTCCTCGTTGCGCGAGCAGATTATGTCCCAGTCCCGCCAGACGGCCAAACTCCGCACCGAAGCCGAACACCTCCATCAGGAATATCATCGCTCGCTCACCCAGCAGCGGACCCATGCACGCCAATTCGATCAGTGGCTCGCGTCAGTCAGCAGAATGAAGGTCGGCGACATCGTGCCCATAACCCCCCCGCCGGGGAAAGGCAAAATCATTGAACTCGACCTGACGACAAGCAGGGCGAAGATTCAAACGCCCTCAACCACAGGCTGGCTGCGATTGCAGGAACTTTTCCCTCAGACCGGCCCGTTCGCGCCGCATCACAGGGGACCGAAGCACAAGCCTCACAAGAAGAAGCCGGAGCGCGGCGATAAATTAGTCCATCATCGCCGCCCCGACAGCGCAGCCGCCAAAGCCAGCCGAGACGCCGTACTGGCAACCGCGCCGGGCGAAAAACTTTACGTCGTACCTTTCCGCAAGCAGGCGACATTAATCCGGTTCAATCATGACAAAGACCAAGCCGTCGTCCAATCCGGCGCATTCGAGATGCAAATCCCAATCGCCGACCTCGAACCGGCAAAAAAAGCAAAATAATTGCGGATTGCCCGGTACCGTGGTCGCAAACACCGCGACCACGGTACCGGGTCAAAATTATGTCATATTTCATGTGGCGATCATTTTTGCTTGGCTTTGGGTTTCGGCGGGGTCCAGGTGGTCTTTTTCGCCGTCGCGCCCAGTCGCAGCAGCGGCAGATGCTCTTGTGGTAAGGGAGGCCGATACTCGAACAGGACGAACCCGGCAGTCTTGTGTTTTCGGGTGATGAGGATTTGCTGGAGCGTCTCATCGGGCGTCAGGTTGCCCCTTCCGAGTGTCGAACCGATGCCCGGCATGAGCGAGATTCGCCCACCAACCCAGCGGCTGGTGCGCTGTGTCCAGCCTTCGAAGTCGGATGCGCTCAGCGTGTACTGCATGGGGCAGACGAAATCGAGGTAGCCTTTCTCGGCCCAGAGTTTCCAGTCCTGTCCGACCATCACGCGTGCGCTGGGCCAGTGCCAATACACGGCGGCGGAAATCAGCACGTCCGGTCTGACCTTACGGGCCTTCCGGCTGACGCCTGCAACTATCGCGGTGAGTTGGTCGCGGCGGAACTGGAGATACTTGTCCTTCAGTTCGCCGCTGAGCACGTCGGCGGGCCAGTTTTTGACCTTGACTTTATAGGCGGCCTCGAATCGCTTCCGGCAGCGTGGACAGTAGCAGACTACCTCGCCAGGGTAGCGGATGTAATCAAAGTGAATCCCCGCGACGTCGTAATCGCGGGCCATCTCCACCATGGAGTCAATTTCCAGTTTCAGATTCTCCGGGGCCGACGGGCACAGGACGTAGTTGTGCGGCTTGCCCTTACGATCCTGCTGGAATCGCCCGGCGGCGAGCAGGTCATCGTAGAATTTGCCGGACCCGCTCCGCCGGCAGCGCATGTTGCACTTCCATGCGTGGACGGCGATGCCGTGTTTCTTGCCCGCCGCGACGCATTCGGCCAGTAAGTCCCGTTTCTTGTCGCCCACCATCGGCAGCAGTTTGCTTTTATAGGCCGCCCTGTCGCCCCAGCAGACGTTCACGATAATGGCGTTGAACCCGGCGTCAGCGAGCGTCTTGAGGGACTGGTCCCAACTCATCCCGCGGACGCCCTTGGGACTATGGCACCAGACGGCGCGGAATTCGCCCGGTTTCGACGGTACGCTGGCGGCGTAGGCGCGTATATACGCCTGTTGGCCCTGGTTAAGCATCTTGACCGCCTGGTCCGCATCGCCGCGCTTAATGGCCAACCCGGCCTCGCGGGTGATGTTCTCGGCTTTGGCCAGCATCTCCAAGACGGCCTTGCGACGTTTCTCGCCCTGGCCGAGAACATTCGCCTTGATCGCGGTGGTCAGTTCCCTGACGCCGCCGAAGCCGGCGACCTTTCCCATCCGATTCAGCGCAACGGCCAGCGGATCCCTGGGCTTGCCGAGAAGCCCGCGAATATTGGAAACCAGAATCTCCCGGTCAACCGCCTCTTCGCGCACCACGCCTATCCGGACAGCGGTGATCTTGTTCCACCCTGCCGGTTTGCCCCCATGGGCTGGAAAGTGTCTGCGCGGAAGCGTGAGGGTGTTCGTACCCGGCGGGACGTGCAACGCCCAGATGTACCGATACCATGTATCACCGCTTTTAAAGTTCAGCATCATCATTGCCGGCCGGCCGGCGTCGGCGGTAATATCCAGTGCAATCTCCTGACAAGCCGACAGGTCCCACTCGCCGCTGTGCTCCCAGACGAGGCCCCAACGTTTGTTGGTGCTGAAATTGCATGGAAGTTTCAGCGCGGGCCGACCACCGATGGTCGTAACTTCAACCGGCGGAAAATCCTTATCGGTAGGCTTCCACTGTGCACGGGCAGCCTCGGCAGAGGCGTACCGGCAATCATCCAGCAGGATTACCTTTTCGGATCCCGCCGCAATACCAGCGCTAAAAAGAATAAGGCACGCCAAAAGCAATCCTGTAATTCGTTTCATCGCTACGCTCCTTATTTGTGGGCGATCATTTTTGCTTGGCTTTGGGTTTCGGCGGGGGCCAAGTGGTCTTTTTCGCCGTCGCGCCGAGATGCAGAAGGGGAAGATGCTCTTTCGCCGGTGGCGGACGGTACTGGAAGAGGACGAAGCCGGCAGTCTTGTACTTTCGGGTAATGAGAACGTGGTGAAGCGTCTGGTCCGGCGTCATGAGACGCACCAAACCGATGCCCGGCGTCAGCGGAACCCGCCCGCCGACCCAGCGGCTTATGGCCTGCATCTGGGTTTCAAAATCGGCAGTCCTCTGGATGTACTGCATGGGGCAGACGAAATCGAGATAACCCTTCTCGACCCAGAGTTTCCAGTCCTGTCCGACCATTACGCGGGCGCTGGGCCAGTGCCAGAACACCGCCGCGGAGACGAGGATGTCCGGCCTGGCCTTATGGGTGGCCTTGCTAACGGCTGCGACCAGGTTCGTGATGCGATCGCGGCGGAACTGGAGATACTTGCCCTTCAGTTCGCCGCTGAGCACGTCGGCGGGCCAGTTTTTGACCTTGACCTTATACTCTGCCTCGAATTGCTTCCGGCAGCGTGGGCAGTAGCATGTCTCGTGGCCTGGGAAACGGATGTAATCAAAGTGAACGCCCGCAATGTCGTAATCGCGGGCCATCTCAACCATCGAATCCACTTCCAGTTTTATGTTGGCCGGGTCCGACGGGCACATCGCGTATTCAACCATCTTGCCGTGACAATCCTGCATCAATCGCCCCTCGCGGCGGAGTTTTTCGTGGAACTTACCGGACCTGCTGGCCTGGCAGCGCAGATTACACTTCCAGGCGTGGACGGCGATACCATGTTTTTTACCGGCTGCGGCGCACTCGGCCAGTAAGTCCCGTTTCTTGTCGCCCACCATCGGAAGCAGTTTGCTTTTATAGGCAGCGGCGTCGCCCCATGACATGTTCACAATGATGGCGTTGAACCCGACCTCCGAGAGCGTCTTCAGCGCCTGGTCCCAACTCATCCCGCTGATACCGGCCGGCGAGTGGCACCAGACGGCGCGGAACTCGCCCGGAAACGACGGCACGCTGGCGGCGTAGGCACGTATATACGCCTGCTGGGCCTGATTAAGCATCTCGACCGCCTTGGCTGGATCGCCACGCTCCATCGTCATTCCGGCATCGCGGGTGATCGTTCCTGCTTCGGCCAGCATCAGTGCCACGGCGTCAAGACGCTCCTTCGGCTGACCACGAAGATTCGCCTTGATTGCCGCGGTCAGTTCCTTGACCCCGCCGAAGCCGGCGACCTTTCCCAGCCGATTCAGCGCATCGGCCAGAGGGTCCTTGGGTTTGCTCGAAAGGCCGCGAAGATTGGAGACCAGAATCGTCCTGTTCACCTCGTCGCACAGCACCAACAGGCGAATGGCGGTGATTTTGTCCCAGCCGGCGGGTTTGCCCTCCTTTTCAAACTTTTTACACGGCAGCGTGAGGGTATTCGTCCCGGCCCGCGCGCTTAGCCAGCACCGATGCCAACCCGTTCCGCTTCGCAAGTACAGCACCATGAACGCAGGCCGACCTCGGTCTGCGTTAACGTCCAGCGCTATCTCCTGACAGGCCGACAGGTCCCACTTGCCGCTGCGCTCCCAGCCAAGACGCCAATGCTCGTTCGTGCTGAAGT
>DAOVLV010000300.1 GCA_030631085.1 Planctomycetales bacterium
GAGCAGGAGGATTGGCCACAGGACAGGCCGATGCTGTTGACTCCCGCCTCGGTCCAGACGGTTCCCACGAAGCAGACGTTGACGAAGGAGGTCCCTTCGTCGGGATGGACCGTTTCCACCAGGTAGAAGGGTTTGTGGTAGTCTTCGGCGTCTCCGGTTTTTCCGTGGATTGCGCCTTGTTCTTTGTTAACGAAGCCGAGGTTGGTGCACTGGAAATCGACGGCATCCAGTCCGTGATAGCAGTTCAGCAGCAGTATGTCATCGAGAGGTATCCCCGATCCTTCGGAGATTCCATTTATTTCCTCCGCCAGGTCCGGAAAGGATTCTTCCATGTTCCTGAACAGTCTGCGAATCAGTTTGACTTTTGCTTCGCTCAGTTCGATCTTGAGGTCTTCGCAGATGGCCTCATAGGTTATTCTTATCTCTTTGGCGAAGGTTTGTCCGTGCTTCAGCCCTCTCTGGTAAGGGGGGCCTTCCAGTGTTATTTCGTGCATCTGTACACCTCATTTGCATCGGAACATTTTTCGATAAATGCCCGTCGGTGTTTGTATTTGCGGCGGCAGTTCCCGTTGGTCCGGCGGCGCCTGTTCTGTTTGTCGGCGCATTATGCAACCGGAAACCAGAAAGGCAACCCCAATTTGGTGAAAATTCAAGATTTTTAATCATATTTCAGATCGTGCTTCTTGAAGGCTTTAGGGACGTTGTTTATCGAACCGGACAGCCCGTGGGAAAACGGGTATATCGAATCGTTCATCGGAAAAATCAGAGACGAGTGCTTTGATGACGAGTTGTCTTTGTGCCTGGCGGAGGCAAAGTATATTGTGGACCGATGTCGGCTGGATTATAATCACCGTCAGCCGCACAGTTATGTTGGATTTGGATGACGCCTGCGGCGTTCGCGGCGTCATGGCTCCGTACGCCCGTAGCTCAACCGGACAGAGCAGCGGTCTTCTAAACCGCAGGTTGGAGGTTCGAGCCCTCCCGGGCGTGGTGATTGCAATGGCGGACACAGCGAAGGACATTTCAGCGGCGGAGTATCTGGCCTTGGACGATCCGGCCCTGCTGGGACAATGCGACGTGAATATTTTCAAGGCCTCAGGCCCGGGCGGGCAACACCGCAATAAGGTTTCCTCGGCCATTCGTCTTCTGCATCGTCCGACGGGCATTACCGCACAGGGATGCGACCATCGCAGCCAGCACGCCAACAAACGGTCGGCACTGAAGCGTCTGCGGGAAAAAATCGCCTGCCGGGTCCGCCGGTCTGTGAACCCCTCCGACCCGCTGCCGGAAGTTGTGGCTTCGTGCCTGTTTACGCCAAAGGGCGCCCGAGCCAATGCGAAGAAGCGCCTCCAGGTCGGCAGACGCGATGAGCGATTCTGGTCGGTCGGGCGGTTCCTGCTGGATATACTGGACGCTGCCGGCGGACGGTTGTCAGAAGCAGCAGGCGCGATGAAAATAGGAACAAGCAACTTCGTATCGGTCATCAAGCAGGATCGGCACCTGTACGCAGCCGCCCAGGAAATCCGCAAACGCCACGGATTGGGACCGATGAAATGAGTCAAGGTGAACGAATGAATGACAAACTCGACATTGTGATAATTGGCCCCGGTGTTGTGGGGCGGACGCTGGCGATTCTTGCCAATCGAGCAGGATGGCATATTGCGGGCATAGGCGCTCGGGATGAGAATAAGGCCGGCGCAGCAGCCGAAGCCGTCGGGCCTGACGTTCGCGCGGGCAGACCCGAGCAAATCGCTCCGCTGGGGCAACTGGTGCTGCTGACCGTCTCGGACGATGCGATCGAGCCGGTCTGCCGCAGCCTCGCTGAAGCAGACTGCTTCGCCGCCGGTTCGGTCGTCGCCCATTGCTGTGGTGCCATCGCTTCGGATGTCCTTTCGTCGGCCCGCGAATTGTGCGGCTCGGTTATCGGGGCGATGCACCCGCTCCAGACTTTTCCTGATGTCGAAGCGGGACTGAATAAACTGCCCGGCGCGTACTGTTTCTGCGAGGGCGACGACGCAGCCGTCGAGGTTTTGGAAGCCCTGGCCCAAGCCATCGGCGGCAAACCCGTTCGCATGTCGGCAGCCGGTAAACTGCTTTATCACGCATCGGCTGTGATGGCGTGCAATTACTTCACTGCCCTCATGGACGCCGCCCTCGCCACAGCGGGCAAGGCGGGCATAGGACGCGACGACGCATTGGCTGCCCTTGAGCCGCTGGTCCGCGCGACGATGGAAAACGTTTTTTCCAACGGGCCTGAAAAGGCACTGACAGGCCCGATTGCTCGCGGCGACGAAGGACTTGTCGCCCGACAATTCGCCGACATCGCCGGTGCTGATGAGAATCTTGGACAAATCTATCAGGTTCTTGGAGGCTGGGCGGTCGATGTCGCATTGCGAAAAGGGACTATCGACGCCGAAAAGGCACAAGCCCTCCACAAGTTGTTCGCCGCAGAGTAGGTAAATCAAGGCCGATTTCCTGCCGAATGCTTGTTCCCAAGCCGACGGATAGCAATCCGTCGGGTCCGCTCGCATCCCGAACCGACGGATAGCTATCCGTCGGCTTTGATTCACTGACGCGGGTCGTAGCGAAGCGAAGACTCGCCGTGGCGAGGGGACATTTTCGGGCCGAAACGGAACGAAACGGAACGAAACGGAACGATTCGGAACAATTCGGAACGATTCGGAACAATTGGGAACGATTGGGAACGATTCGGAACAAATGGGAACAATTGCAAAATCCATAAGTCCTTGGCGGGCATAGACTTGCGTATTTCAATGTCCTTTTTTCGCCCATTTTAAAAAATCCGCCATTGCCTATTTTGCCTAAAGTGTGCAGATTGCCGCTTCGCCATGCCTCGCTTCCCTTGGGGACACTACGTGGAAGCGAGCACGCCAACAGATTGGTTGACTGGTTGACCGGTTGACTGGTTGATTGGTTGACTGGTTCATCCGTTTTTCTTTTCTTCTGTTCCTAATGCCAAATGCCCAATGCCTAATGCCCAGCCTCTCTATATTAACTTTTGCGTTCGCGTTTGCGCGCGCAAAGGCGAACACAAAATGGATTGCGACGGCATAAGTCCTTGGCGGCCTTAGGAAAAGTTTTTTTGGAATTTTTCATCTCCCCGATTTTTACGTTCGCGTTTGCGCGCGCAAACGCGAACACAGCGCAGTCAAGTTGCCGAACGGTCGGTCAGTTCCCTGGGCAGATCAGCGTAACGCTGGGGAAGTACGTTTGGAAGCGTCTTGCGTCCCGGGTAACCACGGGTAACTCTTCGATGGCTGCGTGTGCGCCAATCAGGAAGTCCGGAAGAGGCCGCGTCTTACTTCCACCACGACGACGGTATTGCAGGAAGCACTTACCGGAAAGAAAGGCCGCTTCACGAGGGATCGAACGATACTCGAACACATCCGGCGTCAGAATTGACTCCAATTCTTCGATCCGTTCAAAACGTACAGACACCTCCGCGTAGATCACCGGGTTAATTACCAGAACGCCTCGATCAGACTGCTCCATGAGTGCAGAAGACGACCACTCAAACCAGGTTGCATCCTCCGTGAATACGTCAAGCAGGACGCAGGA
>DAOVLV010000252.1 GCA_030631085.1 Planctomycetales bacterium
GGAAGAACTGCTGCTGGTAGAAGGTTTCACAGGACCGGTCGTCCTCGGCGAAGACGCCAACCTCAACGGCCAACTGGAGCCGAACGAGGACGACGCCGACGAGACCTTTCCGCCAGACGACGGCGACGGGCAACTCAATCGCGGATTGAGGCCTTTCGCCAACGTCATCAGTTATGAACCGAACATCGACAACGAAGGAAATGAGCGAATTAATATCAACAGGGAAAAACCGGACGACCTGGCTGAGAAACTCGAAGAGGCTGGTTTCGGTGAGAATATCGTGAAATTTATCAAGGCCGCTCGCGAGGCCAAGGTAAAGTTCACCGATCCGTCGCAATTACTGGGGATGAAACTGGAAGTTGAAGATGATCGCGGTTCTCGTCCGCGTGGCCGGCGAGGAGGCTCCGGTAACGGTAAAAAAATCACCATAAAAAGCGGCGTGAACGCCGACAACCTGCCGCTGGTAATGGACAAACTGACCAGCGGTGGGACCAAACGTGGCAAGCAGGAAATACTCGAAGGCAGGGTCAACATAAACAGCGCGCCGAAGGAAGTTCTTTCGGCCCTGCCGGGGCTTGAAGAAGACATCGCCCAGCAGATTGTGGACTCCAGGGGCAGCTTGGACGAGCAGACCCGCTCCACAACAGCCTGGATTTATACACAGAACATTGTTTCGGATAAGGTGTTCAAGAAGGTGTCTTCGCTGCTGACGGCGCGGAGTTACCAGTTTCGCGTCCGGTCGTTCGGGTATAGCCTCTCGTGCGGGCGGTTCTGCACGCTGGAAGCAATAATTGACACCGCCACCGGAACACCGAGAATAGTCTATATGCGGGATCTGACGCGCTTGGGCGTACCGATGAAAGTAACACGGGCGTCTCGCCCGTGATGAAAAAGAGAAGTCATGGCCGGGACGGCCATGGTACGCTGACAAAATGTTGAAATTCATCCGGCGAAAACACGTTGCGATTGATTATGACCGGCGAGAGGTCAGGATGGTGGTGTTCAGATACGTCCGAGGCCGGCCTGTCATAGTCTCGCTGCACAGGGCGGAAATTCCCGAAGGTGTGGACCCGTCCGACGCGGCCTCGCTGGGCAAATTCATCAGGACGCTCATAGTGGATTATGACCTCGATGGCGCTCGGGCGGTGATGTGCGTTGGGCGGTCCCAGGCCGTTCTAAAAAGCATGACGTTACCGTCCGGCGTGTCTTCAGACGAACTGGCGTCGATGGTGCAGTACCAGGTCTCCCGCGAACTTCCGTTCGCCGCCGACGAGGCGGTGGTCGATTTCACCCATGGCGTTCACTGGGACACCGCCGGCGCTGAAGCCGACGGCGAAGTTACCACCGTTCTTGCAGCGGCGGTTCGCATTCCGGTAATCGAGACTGCCGGTCGAATCTGCGACGAAGCAGGATTGAAACTCGAACGCCTGGGCCTTCGACCATACGCCAATCTGCGCGCGGTTTATCGGTCGGTCAGGTGCGAACCGGGCGAGAGAATTCTGCTGGTTAACATTACCGCCGACGAGGCTGAAATCGACGTGATGCGCGACGAGTCGCTGGAGTTTTCGCGCTCGGCGGCGGTTACATCGCCCGACGACCAGGCCGGGCCTGACGTCCGGCGAATCGTCGCCGAAGTAACCCGCTCGCTTCAGAGTTTCAACGCGACCCAGCCAGGCGCGGAAATTGACGCCGCTCTCGTAGCCGGCGCTACCGGACTGGAAAAAGACCTGGTCGCCGCCCTGTCTGAATCATTGTCGGTGCGATGCGAACTGCTCGACCCTGCCGGCGGGTTCGCCGTCCAAACGAGCGAGGCCGCGTCGAGCTTCGCCGCTGCGCTTGGTCTGGCATCGACCGACATTCGCGGGGAGTCGCTTCCTTTCGATTTCATCAATCCCAAACGCCCCGCACCGCCAAAAAACACCCGGCGGATAAGGGCCATCGCAGCCGCTGCTGTTATTGTCGTCCTGCTGGGTACAGGCGCACTGGCTGGGACGTCCCACATCAGCCGCCTGAAAACCAACGTCAACACACTGACCGAAAAAAAGAAAAATCTCCTCAGGACCAACAAGTCCCTGAAGCGGCTCCGTAAGCGTGTCAGGGCGGTCGAGACCTGGGCCGACGCCGACTATCGGTGGCTTGGTCAATTGGCGCACTTCTCGGCTACGCTTCCTGAAGCGAAGGCTTTGTACCTTACCGGTCTGGACTGCTCGCCGGGCAAGGTGATGCTGACCGGGCGTGTCGCCGACAGCGAAACGGTCTCGCGCTTCGCCGAAAAACTGATGAATATGACCGGATACGAGGTCCGCCCGAAGGGTACGTCGGCGGTGAGGGACAAGTTCGGTTACGCCATGCAGTTCCGCCTGGAGGTGCTGATTGCGCCGGACGCCAGAGATGTCATAACGACAAGCCGACCGACAGAAAACAAAGAACGAAAGTAAATATCGAAATACGAATGTCGAAATACGAAACAATATCGAATGACCAAAATTCGAATTCTCAAAACGTGGCTGACGCCTAAACCAGAGTATTGATGCAGTTGTTTGAAACATTTGAATTTAGGATTTTGAATTTGTTTCGTATTTCGGATTTCGATATTCGAATTTGAATGAGTGGATAATGCTTTTTGGGACAATAATGTTTTTGATAAGCACAAAACCAGCGTTTCGAGATGGTTCTAAATGAATCGACGGGAGAAAATCCTCGCTGTCGTGGTCGGCTCGATACTGGGCGTGGGGATTCTTTACGGTTTGATAAACCGCATGGTGCTGTCGCACGGGCGGGAACTGTCGGACCAGGCGCGCTCGATCGGAAAAACCGTCGAAAAACTGGAAACCGAGAACATGCGACTTACCCGGTACCGACGCCTGTTCGCCGACTTCCGCGATCGCTCGTTCGACGACAACCCTCCCCGCGCCAGCGTATTGGCCGATACCACGATCAAACAACTGGCCAAACAGGCGGGGCTGGGACAGTCCGACTACACTATCGGAAGTTTCGCCGAACGCCGCGAGGCAAACGCATACCGCGAACTGCTCTGCACGATTACCGGAACGTCGTCGCTGGAACGCATTACCAATTTCCTCTACCTGCTGGGACGGGACACGCACCTCCATCGCATCACCCATCTTTCGCTCAAGCGTCGCCAGGAAGGTAAGGGGCGAACAAAAGTGTCCTTTTCGCTGCGATATTCGACGCTGGTGTTCGACGGGAACATTCCGGTATCCGTCCCGTCAAGGTTCACTGCGACCCAGCCGGCTGAAGCGGTCGGACTGAACACGCCGGAGCGGGAAATCTATAATGTAATCGCCTCACGGGACGTATTCAGCCCTTATGTGCGTCCGTCCGTCCGGCACAGGCCCGACCCTCGGCCTCAACCGCGCACCCGGCCGGCGCTGCCAACGCCGCAGTTCGGGCGGCTCGTTGTAACGGGTCTGCCATCCATCGCCGGCAGGCATGAGGTGCATATTGCGATACCGGGCCAGGACATAAAAAAGGTATTAAAAGTCGGCGACTCTCTTCAAATCGGTAAAATCGCGATGGTTGATTACCGCCTGATGCCGATGCCGGGAAAACCACACTTGATTTCTCAATGCAGAGTAATTCTAAAAGCAGGAAAGAACTACTGGGCAGTCGAGCGGGGACAAAGACTCGACCAGCGGCGGATACTCCGCCCGGAAGAATTGCCGGAAAAACTCAGAACACCACCGGCATCAACCCAACCGACAACCAACCGTAGCACGGGCGTCTCGCCCGTGCGTGAAAAACAGGAAAAAAACCACAAAATTCACGGGCGAGACGCCCGTACCACGAAGAATTAAACAACAGGGAGTGTAATCATGTTCGCGCAACGAAGGATTGAAGCGGCGTTAGCAATTACTTTGGTGTTGTTGCTTTCCTCGGCAGCCGTCGGTGAAACGACCACCGCCCCGGCAGCGACGACCAAACCAGCAGCCACAACCGAACCGGCGATAAAAACCGCCCCGGCGAGCGTCAAGCCGGTGCAGGTCGAACCGCCCGTGGTGAGCAAAGTCGAACCGGCCAACATCCGCTTTCAGTTCGAGGGCGAAACTTATCGCGACGTTGTGCGATTCATTTCGCGCGCAGCCGGAAAACCTGTCATCGGCGACTTGAA
>DAOVLV010000457.1 GCA_030631085.1 Planctomycetales bacterium
GATTGCGCCCACGCCAGCAGGGCGACCAGCACCACGGAGACTGCTACGATCCTTTTTCTCGCTTGCATGATTCTGTCTCTTTCCTTTTTCCCAGGTCCGTTCTCTCAGCGCACAAAAAC
Organism: Planctomycetales bacterium; assembly: GCA_030631085.1. Classification (GTDB taxonomy): domain Bacteria; phylum Planctomycetota; class Phycisphaerae; order SM23-33; family SM23-33; genus JAUWNJ01. The sequence goes on from DAOVLV010000457.1 coordinate 120, forward strand.
ACCGCTGAGCGATTGAGCGAAAATACCCCGAATGATGTACTCTACCTCCAAGTGAAAGCAATTATACCACGACACGCCGATTCGTCAAGGAAAAACACCGGCGGGATATAAACCGCGTACGAAAAGTAAATGCGCTCGGTATAGGGAGCGCCTTACTAGCCGCGACCGGTAGGAAGCGGGTTCCTTTGCCAACGGGCGCTAAAAAAACCGCTCCCTGCCGGTCGCGGCTAGTTTATCTCCCGGCAGCATTAACTTTCGTGCGCGGTATAAACCGACCATTTTCTCAATCATTCTTCGTATGGGCTGTCGATCATTTCTGGCCAGGTTACGGATATTGTCAAATCTTCATCCCTGCCCAATTTGCGTGTGGTCGTGAAACAGACCCTTTCGCCCCCGTCGATTCGCGCGCGGTAATCCTGGCCCGCTGCGCCCTTGACACCGGTATGCGCGACGTGCCGAACCTCATCGGACGGGATACCTTCGGGCAGTTTGACGCGGGCAGATACATGCTCCATATCGAAGGACCAATCGTCGCCCGCGACAGTCCAATGCAGTTCGTCCCTGTTGTTATGATTTCGAGGCTGTCTTTTCGTGCGATATACCAGCGTGTAGGTGTACACGCCCGGCTTGAGGAACACGTCCTTTTGGCCCATGTACACCCGCCCCCCGCCAACTATATGATAAGGTTCAGGCCGGCCGTTCTTCAGCAAGGCGACGACCTCAAAAGGGACGGCTACCTTTGTCCCGTCCTTTTTCCGGTATTGCGGGGGCAAATCCCGGATAATCCCCCGCCTGATTACCCTGCCCAAAACAACGATGCGGATGCTTTCAGTTACGGTCAGCGAGAAATCGTCGTGAACGGCAATCTCGGCATGAAAGTGTAAAACCCGTTCGGGACCAGCCGGCGGGATGGGTTTGGCGGGTTTGGTTGAAGGCATTGACGCGACGGCAGGACGAGTCTGGGAGCGGACCTGGTAAGCGCCGAAAATCCAACACATCAATACAGCCATCGCCAAACTGACCCATTTCCTTCGCATTAATCAATCTCCACTTTCGGAACTTTGCAATCGGTAGCGGTTTCCTGGAAGAACCACCGAAAAGGCAATTAGATATGTTTCCATGCCTGTTATATCGCTCATATGAGAATAATTCTGTAGCCGTGTCAAGATTCTCGCCACAGGACGATTGGCATTTGATCGCTCCGCTGGTATATTGCCTTCAGACGACCTGCTATTCTTCTTCAACGACGGCGGAACCTTATCATGGACGGATTCGTACACCTGCACGTACATTCGGAATACTCGCTGCTCGACGGCGCGAACCGCATCGGTAAACTTGTCAGCCGAGCCGGCGAAACAGGCATGGACGCACTGGCGCTTACCGACCA
>DAOVLV010000162.1 GCA_030631085.1 Planctomycetales bacterium
CAGTGCCGATGCCTGGACGTATTCGGTGGTAATTAATTCCCGCTGTTTGAGAATGAACAGACTCAGCCTGTCCCTCATGGTTGTAGCGGTTTCCAGCGGCGAGATTGTTATGCCCTTCGGATCTGCCATTAACATTGCCTTGGAGCGATATTCCCATGGACCAAGGAAGGTCGCCGTCAGCGCGCCGGCTACGACGATCACCAGGATCAGTATGATCCCCAGTAGTCGGGAAAAGATCACCCGCGATAGTTCACGAAGCGTCCGTGTGGGATAAGCCATGTTTCACCTCATCTAGTAGTAACCGGTAGTCGGTGACCGGTAACAATGGTATTAAGCAAATTATGTCGGTTCGTTACGGGTTCGGTCCGAGCCAGTCCACGGCGTCGCCGGCAGTGTAGTTCGCGGTGCTGGTAAATCCACCAACGGCGCGGATACCGCGTACCCAGACGTATTCTATATAGTCGGCGCGTTTGGCAATACCACTGGTCGGGATATAGACCATGTCGCCGTCCTCAAGCCAGATGTCGTATCGATATTTCGCCATGTCGCACTTGACCGGTTCTTTGTCGGCGCGTTTGCGATTTTCCAGTAATTGAAAGACATTGATAATCGCCGCCGACGGTCTCGGAAGATGGCGGCGACGAATCAGAACGACCTGGCTCAACTCGGCACGGGCGGGAATATAACTACCCGACAGGGCAATGGCCTGAAGAAGTGAAACCTCTTTGCTTGTCTTGAGCATTCCGGGGCGATGGACTTCGCCGAATACATATATATTCGTGGCTGCGACCGTCTGGACGTTAACCGTTACTTCCAGTTCGTCCAGCCCCAGTGCCTTGTACGCATTGTTGAGGTCCCTGTGCAGTTCTTCGACGGTTTTTCCGGCTGCACGGACACTGACGATGAAAGGAACCGAAATCGTACCGTCGGGCGTAACGGGAACCAATCGGCCCTGTCCGCGCGGTGCGGTCTTGATTGCCTCTTTCAACTCGGCAATCCTGACGTTCGATTCCATGAAACTGACAGTAATCATAGGCTTCTTGATGAACTTGCTGTATTTGTCCTTGAGGTCTTCCTCCACTTCCTTGATTGTTCGCCCGTAGGCCAGAACTCTTCCAATCAGGTCGAGGTTGATCATCCCATCCGACTGAATCCGCTCGATCTGGTTCATCGTTGGTTTATAGGGGAAGCGGACAGCGATGAGGTCCTGTATCTTGGCGCGATAGTCGGGATTCCGCCGATGTCGGACGTGATATATCACTTCCAGCGAGTCGCCTTCGCGGATACGGTAGTCCCGTCTGACGATGTGCGCGACGGGAACTTCCGAGGCAGGCCAATGCTGTTGAAGCAAAGCCGGATCAGTCTCGGGCTTGACCTGCTCGTCCGTTTTGCAACCAGTCGTTACAAGGGACAACAGTGCAACTGTAATTAACATTCCAATTAAACGTAGTCCGTTCATAATTCTCACCTCGCCGATGTAATAAAGGCATCGGAAACAATTCTTCTGACTCTTCTCAAATCCGCCTGCGCCTGCCCGTATGTACGATAGGAGCCGACGCGAACCAGTCGCATTACCCGTCCGCTTTTGAGTTCCAGGTCGGTTCGGGCATTAAGCCCGGCGTGTCGAAGCCGACCCTGAAGATGCTTTGCCGAAGCCACTTCGCTCATCGCCGCCGCCTGGATAGACCATTGCACGGCGTGTGAATGGTCGGCTGCTCGTCCGGCAAGCGCAGTACCCTCGAAAAAGTGCACTACCTTACTGAAAAACAGGTCCGCCTCACGCCAGCGACCCTCTCGCTGGAGGATACATCCAAGACGGTACATCGCCTCGTCTGCCGGTGGTGCTCCGGGGCGAACGTTCTCCAAGGCTGTGCGATAGTGCTTTTCCGACGCCGCCATTTCACCGGACTGATAAGACATATCCCCAAGCCGGCAGTGAACCAGGGCGACGAGATCCTTGCGTTTTGTAAGTGTCAGCGCAATTCGCAGATCGTCTTTACCGGCGCTGATTTGTTCTTCCCGGCAGCGTGCCAGCCCCCTGATGTAATACGCTTCACCAGCCTCTTCCAGACGCGGGTACATTCGGATAAATTGTGAAGTCGCTTTAATGGCGACCTGGTCGTCCCCGCGACGGAAGGCTGTGTCGGCAGATCGCAGATACCCCTTTGCTTCCGGACTGATGGCGGTGTTACATCCTGCCGACAATGCTGCCAGAGAAACAACCGTAGTTATGCCCGTAAGAAAACGTATCAACATTACTCTCCATCCGTGCCGGGTTTTGCCTGCGCACAGGAACACCTCTTTGGCGACGTTATAATATTTTTCGTCCATACCCGCTCATAACTTGAGGTTATGAACGCATCGCCCGCAACGCAAAACGCCGTTTGCGAAAGTAAATCTTTACTGCGCGGATAATATCCAATCGGATAACGACTTGGCAATCAAATTCCTGCGATTTTTCGCAGTGCCGATACTTCCGACGCTTCAAGGCGTCGGAACCGTCCTATCTTCAATCCGCGATCATTTATAGACCCTATGGAAGACCGATGCAAACGATAAACTTTATGCCCCACTCGCGCCAGCATCCGACGCACCTGACGATTTCGCCCTTCGGATACCCGCAGCTCCAGCAAACTCTCCTTTGCTCCGCGACGAATTACCCTTACCGACGCCTTGGCGGGGGACTTCGGGCTTTTGCGCTTGGCCCTGCCGTCGGGCGATTTTTGCGGACCAAGGAATATCCCGCGACGCAGCGAAGCCAACTCTTCTGCGGATACTCGCCCTTCAACGCGGGCGACGTAAGTCTTTACTACGCCGTAGCGAGGATGCGTCAGGCGGTTGGTCAGTTCGCCGTCGTTGGTCAGAATGATAAGCCCGGTGCTGTCGGCATCGAGTCTGCCTACACAGTACACCCGCAGACCCGCCCATCCAACGATGTCGATTGCACGGGGGCGTTTTCGTCCGGTTTCGTCCCGTTGTGTGCAGATTACGCCGCGTGGCTTGTTCAGGAGGATATAGACCTTCTTTTCGGGACGATTGCGGATGGTTTGGCCGTCCAGGCGGATTTCGTCGGCATCGGTAACGAAGCAGGGCAATGCCGAGACAATCTCCCCGTTGACACTGATTCTGCCTTCAGTAACCATCTGCTCGACAGCCCGGCGTGAAGCCACGCCCGCGGCCGCCAGAACTTTTTGAATACGAATCTTTTCCATTGAATAAAGGGGTCCACGAATCCCAACAGACGGGACAAGTTACACGAATTACATTTCTGCATGGCGGGGCTTCTGTCCCGCTGCGACGCGAGTATAGATTGGAATGAAAAACGGAACAATGAAAAACCGGATCAAAGGGGACATTAAGGTCGTTGGAAAAATCCTGTAATGGAAATTGGAAATTAATTAAGGGGACGCGGGACCGGACGGTTGGTGGCGAGGTCTCAGGAGGTAAGCGAGAGACAATCCGTCCACCCGCGAGCATCTGTAAGCCCTTGCGGATATTGAGGCAAAATGCGAAACGCCGAGGCGATTATTCCTCGGCGTTTGCGTTCACTAGCGGGGACAGGATTCGAACCTGCGACCTCCGGGTTATGAGCCCGACGAGCTACCAGACTGCTCTACCCCGCGATCATGGGTTTATAGTATGGTTGAAAAAGCGGGGCTGTCAAATGTTTTTCTGGATTTATCATCTCGTACAATGTCGGAGCAGTGCGATTGGCTGAAATGACCCGGCAAACAGAATAGTGGAAAATCAAAATCATCGGCGGTACGATATGTGGCTTGGACGTTTTATGCTGTTTTAGTAACCTGACAAGCCAACGGTAAAAGGCTTTTTATTTTGAGGCAACGATGCTCCGATTTGATGTTTATCGCGACGACAGTCCGGCAGAGCACATCGATCTGGCGGGGGCGTACGTTTTCGGTCAGGACGGAATTCCCATTCGGGCTGACATCGTAGCGGATAAAGGTCAGATTTCGTGTATGAGTCGCAGCAGCGGTGTCTGTGGACTGGCGTTGCTGTGGGATGCCGGAAAACCGGGAAAGATGCTCCTTCCGACCACCCGCCTTCCCGATCACAAAGCCCCTTACAACCTCAACGTCGAACTGGCCCGCGCACGCGTAATGCATCTGATTCAAAAACGGGAAGATTGGGGGCTGTTCGATTATGACAAGGCCCATGCCCTGAACGACGAATTTGAACAGGTTCGTCGTTTATTCATCAACTCGCTTACCTGCGATGATCCTGCGAAAGCGGCGATCGCCGCCGACGATGCGCTTGCCAAAGCCATTGTTCTCAGCGAGAAGATAACGCTCTTCCACGGCGATATTTTTCTCGGTCGTCGTCGGCAAAACACTGCCGCCGGACGCGTCGGCTTCGGATGCGTCGTGGACCTGCTCAGCAGGAACGAGCGCTACCGTCAACGACTCGGAAGCGGATTCGATTTCATCTCCATACCGCTTTCATGGAAGCATCTTGGGCCAAAGGAACGGTCGTATAAATGGGAAAATGTCGATGATTGGGTCAACTGGGCAGTGGCCAATCGTCGTCCTATTCATGCCGGACCATTGGTGAGTTTTGACCCTGCCGACGTTCCGGAGTGGCTTTACCTTTGGGAGCACGACTACGAAGCCCTCCGCGATATGATTTACGAACATATCCAGCAAGTCGTCCAGCGTTACGAGCGGAAGGTGAGTCTATGGCGAGTGGCCTGCGGCCTGCACGCCCACAACAGTTTCAACATGAGTTTTGAGCAGATTATGGAACTGACGCGGATGAGTTGTTCCCTTGTAAAGAAACTTGCGCCGAAGTCGGTTGTGTTGATAGACATTGTGCTGCCTTGGGGCGAATACTACGCCCGCAACCAGCGGACCATTCCGCCGATGCTGTATGCGGGTATGGCTGTCCAGAGCGGTATCAGGTTCGACGCTTTCGGCGTTCAGGTATATATGGGCGCTCCGCAGGATGGGATGTACGTTCGCGACTTCATGCAGATTTCTTCAATGCTGGATGAATTCGTCGGTTTTGGCGTTCCATTGGAGATTACCGGTGTCCAGGTGCCTTCGGATGTCTCGGCTGACCAATGGGACGCATGGGGCGGACAAAAACTCGCCAAGGATGCAGGACGTTGGCACGCATCGTGGAATCAGCGCCTTCAGGCTGAGTGGTTGCAGGCATTTTATCGAACAGCCATTTCCAAACCGTTCGTCGAAAGCGTCTGCTGGCGCGACCTTGCCGATTACGAAGGTCATTATCTTCCTCACGGCGGACTGTGCCGGAACGATATGCGCGGGAAACTGGCCTTTAATGAACTACGAAATTTCCGGTCGTCCCTGCATCCCGACGAGGAGTCCGGCACAAACCCGAATGAGTCAAACGAGGC
>DAOVLV010000248.1 GCA_030631085.1 Planctomycetales bacterium
ATTAGTCTGGGCAGTCGAACATGTCTGGGACACGACGGACAAGGCTGTTACCAAACGAATCAAACGCTTCTTCAACAGTCAGATGCGGGACGGATACGAACCGATGAACTGGCAACTTGCAATGATAAGTCCCAAAGCGTTCGAGAAATTCGTCGCATTTGAGGTCGTTGAGACACTTCCGGATAAATCGGCGACAAAGACAAAAAGCAAACCGCCCTGGCGGATAACTTTAGGAAAAAACAAAAAAAATCGAAAAACTTTTTAAAATACCTTTAAGTCATCAAGACAACTGACGAGAATAATATCGGACGAAGGTCCTGGGAATTACGAACATGCGAATAGACAGACCCGACAGAACGGATGTACCCAACCCATCAGAGGGTAACGGGGTAAAACGACCCGTCGCCGGACCGTCTGGTACGCCCGAAGCCGTTGCGACCAGAATCGGCGAAGAAACATGTAAAGCGTACATCCAAAAAGCATCCGCATGCGAAGAGGTCAACCTCCAGGCCATTGCTGAAGCGAAAAAACTCATCGAATCAGGGCAACTGGACACACCCGAAGCGATCAACCAAGCCGCTGAAAGAATTATCTCTATAGGGATATAACGGCGTATTACCCTTGTAAATAGGGTTTTTGACGGGATTTTGCAAGGATGCAAAATCCCGTTTTCTTTTTTTGGGCCTTTTTCCGGACCAAAGAGCGTCATTTCCCACCTTTTTCACCAATACCAAGAAATTTTTCCTATTCCCCTTAAGTTATCTATCTTGCCATCGATAAGTAACCGTGGAGCAGTTACCGCCTGATATGTAAACAAGCGGCTTGGGATGTTTGGCTGCTTTTAGAAATACTTGGTACGGAAACAGGCTGCGTTGGTCTGTTGGGTAAGAAAAACTCTATTTTATGAGGGAGAACTTACATGCTAGCAATTAAGAGCAACCTGATGGCTGATAATGCAGCCAGGCACCTTGGCCGGAGTTATAATGCTCTGTCCAAGTCAGTTGAGAGGCTTTCGTCCGGCCTGAGGATTAACTCCTCCAAGGACGACGCGGCAGGCCTGGCCGTGAGAGAGTTGATCCGGGCAGATGTAGCGATGTTCAAGCAAGCGGCTCGTAATGCGATGGACGGAATCAACCTGCTCCAGACGGCAGAAGGTGCCATGGCGTCGATGGACGAAATCCTGATCCGCATGAAGGAACTGGCGGAGCAGGCATCGAACGATACGTACAGTGTAAAACAGCGCGACATCATGGATGAGGAGTTCACGCAGCTGTCAGAGGAGATCACTCGTATCGCTACCTCGACAAAGTACAACGAGAAGCAATTGCTGAACGCCGCGGGCACCACGGTCGCTCTCCACCTCGGTACTGGCGTGATCAACGTCACATCGGCTGACATGACGGCGACCGGGCTTTCTCTGGACAGTAACGCCGCCGTAACAGAGGTCTGGAAACACTCGGTCTATAAAAGCAGTGCCGACGACCTCTATCTGGCGGCCACCGATATCGCCGCTGGTGTAACCGACCAGTTCGTTTTCGAGTTCAGTGTTGACGGCGCTCCTGTTGACGTTGACTTGAACGGTTACGCGGCTACCGGCATCAGCCTGAACGACCTGGTGACAGAGATTAACACCGCTGCGACCTACGCTGCGGCCACTGCCGTGTACGACGCGGATTATGGCGCGTACCGGCTTCACCTGACGGCCCAAACCGCCGGCGACACGACCGTAACATGGGGTGACGTGGGCGCCGACAACGTTCTGCTGTTGGACGGGGACGCCGACTGGGTAGGAAGCGCGCCGATGACTGACGGTTCCGCCGCCGGTGGTTCGGTTTCACTGGCCAGCGCCACGGCGTCCCAAGCCGCTCTGTTGGCTGTCTCCACCGCAATCGAAGACAAGGATACCTACCGCGCCAAACTCGGTTACTGGATGAACCGTCTGGAAGCAGCAGCGACAGTTCTCGAGATTCAGTCCGAGAACCTCTCTGCCGCTGAATCACGAATTTCGGACGTCGATGTTGCGACCGAAATGGCGGCTATGACCAGAAACCAGGTGCTGGCACAGTCAGGTATCGCCATGCTGGGACAGGCAAACATGATGCCCCAGATGGCACTGCGACTGCTTCAGTAAATAAAGTGAAATAAGGCGGCCTGATTTACTCAACCGCACCAAGCACCGACCCCCCCAGGTCGCCTTAGTTATTGACCCGGCTGCGGGGACGAAGAGAGTATTGCTCAAACTCTCAACGTCCTCGTAGCCGGCTTTTTTTAATGCACATCACGAACGCAGTTCTGCGCCGAGTTGTTTGCCGAGGGCGGCAACTACCTGGGCTACCATATCATCAACCTGCTCGCCCCGAAGCGTCCCTTCGTCCGAACGATATGTCAACGAAAGTGTTACGGACTTTTTCCCGTCGGGAACCTGCTTGCCGCGGTACGTTCCGACGTATTGAATTGATTGACGTTCAGACTGCTCTGCCGAATCTATCACGCTTGCCAATTGCCCCCAGGTAACGCCTTCATCGACCACCAGCGACAAGTCGCGCCCAACAGAGGGGAACTTCGGAAGCGGCGTGTAGGACCGCCCACTTGCGGCAAAACCCATCAAAACCTCAAAATTCATCATCGCGGCGACACAAGGCCTTTCCAGACCATAATAATCCAGCGCCTTCGCCGAGACCATTCCGATAAATCCAACCGCCTCGCCGTCAATATGAACCGCAGCGGACTCGCCGTCAGCCAGTCCGGCGACCGGACCGGGGACGATTTCGACTTTCGCCGTCGGCGCTAATCGTTTTATCACTGCCTCCAAAGTGCCCCGCAAGTGCGGTAGATCGTGCTGTGTTACCATCCCCAGGGCGGTGTATTCTTCCGGCAGGTCGCCGGTTTCGCCTTGTGGGAAAACCGCTGCCAATTCGTACAGGTTCACGTCGCTATTCCCGACATCCTGATTGCTTTTGCACGCCCGAAGCAGCGAGCCGAGCAACGTCGGACGGAGCATGTTATTTGTCCGACGGAGTCTGCTATCGACATGCAGACCGGCAGCAAAACCAAACAGAGCGGCTTCGGCGTCGTCGGTGAAAGTGTAGGTAATGGCCTCGTCGAACCCAGCCGCTGCCAATACGTCCCGAACTTCACGACGGAGACGTTCGCCCGGAGCGTCGCCGACGACCGGATGCGTTACCTCGTCGCAGAGCGGAATCTTATCGTATCCGTGCAGACGGGCGACCTCTTCTATCAGGTCAACTTCGCGGGGCAAATCACCCCGCCAAGATGGAATCCGGCAGAGAATTTCACCGCCGGATAATTTCGCCTCAAGCCCAAGCCGCCCAAGGATTTCCGCTTGCGATGCATCATCAATATCCACGCCCAGCAGTTTCCGACAGCGATCAGGACGCAAAGTTACTTCCGGCGACTCATAAGGTTCGGCCCATACGTCGATTAGGCCGGCGGCCAATTCGCCACCTGTTATCTGAAGCATCAGTTGACATGCCCGCAGAGAAGCAGCCTCAATAGCCACAGGGTCCACGCCCCGCTCGAAGCGGTATGACGATTCGCTCATCAGCGAAAGCGAACGAGCAGCCTTGCGAATGGTAAGCGGGTCGAACTGTGCACTTTCGATGAGAATATCGGTCGTATCGTCGCCGACTTCGCTTTTCAGGCCGCCCATGATACCTGCCACCGCCACGGGCCTCTCGGCATCGGCGATAATCAGCATCTCCTCGGTCAGTGTGCAGCGAGTCTCGTCGATACTGACGATTTGTTCACCGGGCCGACCCCGGCGGACAATAATCCTGCCTTCAGCCAGACGTTTCCGGTCGAATGCGTGCAGCGGTTGGCCGAACTCCATCAGGACGTAATTGGTAACATCGACGACGTTGTTGATGCCTCGCAGGCCAACGGCTTCGAGTCGCTCGACCATCCACGACGGGGAAGGTCCGATCTTTGCGCCGCGAATGACCCGCGCGGTGTATCGGCCACACAGGTCCGGATCGAGCACCTCGACGCTGGTAAGTTCTTCGACGCCTGTCGCGCCGACCGGCACTGCCGATAAGTCCGGAAGTTTCAACTCCATAGACAGCGCCGCCGCCAATTCCCGCGCCACGCCGATGTGACCAAGGCAGTCCGGGCGGTTGGAGGTAACTTCCAGGTCCAGAACGATGTCGGTATCGGTCTGGTCGATTCCCTCGCAGCACAGTCCTATGCGCGTAAA
>DAOVLV010000271.1 GCA_030631085.1 Planctomycetales bacterium
ATTCCGCTGCCAGGCGAGAATTTTCTTCTTTATCGGCTCCCAGGATTTCAGCATCACGTCCAGCGTGGGTTTCTTGTTACCGACGAGGTCGTAATAGACGGTCATTCCTACCAGGTCCAGGTCGTCCCACCAGTCGATGTCTTCGTAATGGTCCCAGTTGGCTGAGTAACTGAGTTGACCTTTATAGACCTTTTTGACCTTTTTGATAAGTTGTCGCCATCGGCGGGTCTGGTCTTCCAGATCAACCATTTCCGAACCGACCATAAACACTTCGGTTTTTGTCTCGGCTGCAATTTGGGCGTAAAAGAGGATGTAGTTTTCGTAGTGGTTCCACCAGTAGTTCGGGTCGGGTGGGTTGATTCTTCCCCGCCATTCGCGCGGACGCGGCTTCTCCAGGAGGACTATCGGCATCAGCACCACGCGAAGCCCGCGCTTGTGGGCGCGATTGATGAGGCCTTTGAGCCTCTTTATCGAGGGGACCTTGCGGTATTCGATGAACAGCGAATTTGAGGATGCGTTTTCCTGGAAGGCTGCCAACGCCAGACAAATGGTGTTCGCTCCGGTTTCGGCGATTTCATCAACGTACTTCTCAAAGGGGTTACCTTCCCAGTAAGACTGCAATTGCAGCGTCATTCCGCGAAGTTCGCCCGCGCGTGAGGGTTTTATCGGTGGGCCGTCGTCGGGAAGGGACGGATACCTGCCCTTCCTGAACGCCTGCGGCGCCGCCACTGCGCCCAGAAGCAACACCACCACACCAAAAATCGCCCAACGCTCCCGTCGGATATTGCTGCGGCGAATCGGATTGTCGTCAAAATCGTCCATTTAAAAAACCTTGAACCACAAAGAACACAAAGGGCACGAAGAGAAACAAAATAAATATTCAATTCTTTTCTTTGTGTTCTTTGTGCCCTTTGTGGTTCAGTCTTTTCAGTCTTTCGGCGAGGCTTTTTCCGTCGAGTCCGGCGGGTATCGCCTCACGCCGACCAATAAGATGCAACATTGTAGGCATTAAGTCCACTGTTCGCGCTGCGGTTATTGAACTTTTTGCCGGAAGCCCCGGACCGGCCCATATCCACGGTACGATAATCTCATGTCGCAGCAGCCCGCCATGGCCGCCCTTTTCCGTTCCGCCGAAGGCCCAGCCGTCGGCAGCGAACAGGACAATATCGCCGCTGCGGTGCGAATCGTTCAACTCGATTAACTGCACAACGCAGTCCGGCTTGGGCGTATCAAGCGTCGCTGCCAACCATGTGTCGGCGTCGTGATATTCACCGTCTATCAACGCTGCCGCCTTTGGATTGGACGCATAACCCAACGGGTCGGTTCCCTCTATTACACGATGACGATTTATTACACGATAACGATATAACTTTTTCCCATCACGGACAATACGTTCAATCACGCCGGCGCCTTTGTCGTTCTGTACACGAACTCTGTTATCGTCCAACCGGACCATCAACAGGTCAACCGGTTCCATAGATGCGAGCCAATCCGAAGTATCCCCCCGCACCGGCTGAAGAGGCCGATTTCCATGTGAGAAAGCACTATGTTTGCAAAGGAATCCGTCAATCTCTTTCTCTGTTGGTCTGACCCACCAGTGTTTGCCGGAGCGGAGGTGGATGCAGCATCGTCGCATCCCGCCTGTTACGACGACTGCGCGGGCCTTGGCAAAATGGGCGATGCGCTTTTCGAATAACTCATCCCGGCCATACATTTTGCTGATTGTCGGGATTTTGAGTTTTCTGGAAAAATACTTTGCTACATCAAAATGATTGGGCGTATCGACGAAGCCGTGGTCGGAAATCAGCGTGATGTAGGTTTTTTCGAGTATGCCGGCCTGTTCGAGCGACTTGCAGATGTGCCCGATCTGGCGGTCAACGTCGAGGATCATTTCTGTGTATGGCGGGGCCTTTGTGCCGTAGTCGTGGCCTGCGGTGTCGGGCGTAACAAAATAGGCGAAGATGTACTTTGGCCATCGGCCTGTGCGGTTGGCAACGTCGGCGATAAGTTCGAACCGAGCGGTCGTCAGGTGGTTGACGTTTTTCTGCATGCCTAATTGCCAGGAAACGCCAGCCGACATCCAGTTGTCGATATTTCGCGTCGCGCCCCGGCGGACGGGGGCGAGTATCGTAGCGGTGAACTCGTCGGCGAGGGCCTCGTAAATCGTCGTCGCGCGAAAGTCCGAATCTACCTGCTGGTAGGTTTTTATGAAATTGTAGTTTTGGAAAATTAGGCTGTGGCGGTCGAACCATTTATTTCCGACGATTCCGTGGTGCCCCGGGAACAGGCCGGTAGCGAATGATGTGTCGTTGGCGTATGTAATGGTCGGCAGCGAGGCGACTGCCCCATGGACGGTTACGCCACGGTCGATGAGATATTTGGTGATATTCGGAAGTTTGCCTGCTTTCTGGAGTGAACCGAAGGCCTCGATGTCCACCCCATCAACCCAGAACACCAGCCCCATTTTTTCCGGCACGACGGTGCCGGGCGCAAGTTCAATCCTCGGCGGCGCATCAGCGACGCACGAGACAAGCCCCATCCCCGCCGCCATCAGTAGCAGACACAATATGTTAGAAATCTTCGACGCCATACGATCTTTCAGTGAGGGGTATATTACTCGAACCGATGTTTCTGATAAAGCCCCGTCCTCTACATCTCGGACAACTCGATTACCCCAGCCACAAGTTTGTAGCACTTCTGGTTCCTTGAATTCTCCGGGAACGGCATACCGAGACTGATTGTCATAATACAGTCCAGGCACATCAGATTCACTTTTTTGACTTTTTCTTCGATAATCGGGTCCGTTACCACCAGGTCATATATCAGCCCCCATCCGCGTTGAAACTTTGCGCGGCATTGCGTGTTGCCGCGAGACGATTTGGTCGCGTAGAATTTTACCTGCCCACAATGAACAAGTTGCAGGGACTCCCGCAATTCTTTCGGAAATTTCTGTAACTCGCGCCAAGGTACGCAATCGTGTTTGTTGTGCAGGATGAATTGCGTGAGGCTGCAATGTTCGAGAACGTCATCCGGTTTTGCTCGTCCGGCCTTTTGCCATGCGCCTTTGGCAAGCGACCTGTTCTCCGGCTGGAAATCATAATCCGGGCCTGAATCCTGCAGCGGTATTTCCAGAATATCCAACAGTTCAGGTTCGGCGCCCCCGATGAGCCGCATTGCCGGAGTAACGGCGCCGTCGGGGAGTGTCGAAACCGGCCTAACCCACTTTCTCGTAACCGGTTCGATTCCCGCTATGCAACTGTTCCCGTGCTTACGGGAGTTGGCAAGGCAGATTATTCCGGCCATGCTCCGAAGCCTTTCCTCGATCCGTTTATAAGTGGCGTACTTTGACGTTTTCCCATTTTTTCTGAAGGTATTCCGCGACGAGCCTGCGGTGGCACTTGTCCGCCGTCGGTTCGCTGCACAGCAGACACGCCTTGTTCATCTGGTCCGGTGTAACGACCTTCTCGATACGCCGTTCCTGCATGAGTTCGGAGAAGCGGCGCTCATATTCTTCCCAGTCGATCTGGTTTTTTCGATATGCGTTCAGAATGTCTTTGGTCGGTGCAAGGTCCGGCAGGTGGATGTATCTTATGTTCGCAATCGCTTCCAGAAAGTATTCCAAGTCGGGCTTTTTGGTGAATCCCGCCAACTGTGAGGCGTTATTGAGACGCACATCTACCAGAAGCTTGACCCTGGCGTCGCGCAATCCTGAGAAAAATTCACTGGCGTTCTTCTGGGTGAACCCAATTGTGAAAATGGTTGTCCCGGATGTGGTTTTGGATTTGCTTTTACTCATCTGCCGATTCCGCAAGCACGCCGGCCTGGTGGGTAATCTTTTCCGACTGCTTATCATAAGCCCGCTCAATCAATTCCGCATCCGACAGATCAGGCTCAAACAGTGTGCGTTCGACACCCGCCTCTTTGATAAGTC
>DAOVLV010000127.1 GCA_030631085.1 Planctomycetales bacterium
CGGCCCTTGCTACGGCATCGGCCGGCGCTGTTATCGGCCTGGTTATCGCGCTTGTTCTGCTTCGTCTGGGATGGATTCAACAGAGTTTCATCGACGCCGACGACAAAATCATTACGGACGAAAAAGAAAGTACCGTAGCGATTACCGCGCAAGACGGCGTGAATCCGAGAAAGGAAATCCTCCGCGAAATACTGTTCCTCACGCCGGCAATTGTGCTGGGAGTGGCGGGATATTTCCTCGCAACGCGAATCCCCGCCGCTGAACGATTTTGCAACGAAATTTTCGGCAAAACCACAATATCAAAAAACCTCGCGTCGGGAATGGGCGCGGTTTTCGGGATGCTTGTCGGTGCTGCCTGGATATGGGGCGCGCGGATTTTCGGAACGCTCGTATTCGGCAAAGAAGCGATGGGAATGGGCGATGTACACATCCTCGCGGCTGTCGGAGCGGTGGCCGGCTGGAAGGTCGCCACGCTGGTCTTTTTCGTTTCGCCGTTTCTCGGGCTGTTCTGGGCACTGCACCGGCTGATTGCTCGCGGCAAGCGGGAACTACCATACGGACCCTGGCTGGCACTGGGAACACTGGTCGTGCTGCTGTTTTATGACGTTCTGGTTGTTTTTATCAATCGCTTTAGCACCTTGATTGCGGCATAAAAAAGAAGAAACAGAATAGCAGGATTACAGGGATTTTAGGATTGCAGGAAAAAAAAGAAGAAACAGAATAGCGGGATTACGGGGATTACCGGATTATAGGGATTTTCTTTTTTGTTTTTACCCTGTAATTTTAAAATCCCTGTAATCCGGTAATCCCTGTAATCCTGCTATAATCTGTTTTTGGAGAATCGACAATGAACATGAAACTTATTCGCGGATATTCCATGGCCATCCTTGGGTTGTTGGTGCTGGTGGCGACGGGCATCCTCCTTTTGAACAACCTTGGCGGAAAATGGGAGATGCAATTTTTCTGGAAGCCCGTAACGCTCAAACCTGCTGCCGGGATGCTCTTGGCTGGGTTATCCGGGATCATCGTCTGGTACACCGCCATCAAACTACTACCGATGGCATTCAAAACGCTGCGAAAAGGTAAAAACCTCCAGCAGACCAAGAACAACCAGCAACGGTTAAAAGAACTGGAAAAGCAAAAAGATAATTCACCGACAGTATAAATTTGGCTGTGATTATCGGAAACATGCGGTATAATCAGCCCGTTGGAATCGGGGTAATTCAGGAAAGGAACAAAACATGAATCGTGCAACCATTTTGTCAATTGTTGTTCTTCTGGGCGTCGTGCCGGTTGTTACCGGATGCAATGACCAGTGCAAGGAGGAACTGACGACTCTGAAAGTACAGTACAACGACCTCCAGATGGAGAAGGGCGACCTTCAGACCTCCTTCAAGGACAGCCAGGCTAAAAACAACAATCTGATGGACCTTCTGGCGAAAAAGGGCGACGAACTGGATGCCGCCAATGCCGAAATTGCCAAGTTGAAGTCGGCTCCGAAACCGACGCCGACGGCGAAAGCGACTGTACCCGCCGGTTGGCAGGAAACCGCCACGGGCGCCAAGGTAACACTCGCCAGCGACATTCTCTTCTCCGCCGGAAGGGCAACGCTCTCGAAACAGGGCGCTGCCAGGCTGAGACAAGTCGCCGCAACCATCAAGGCTACATACCCGGACTCGGTTGTCCGCGTGTACGGGTTCACCGACAGCGACCCGATAAAGAAAACAAAAAAACTGTGGGCAGACAATCTGGACCTCTCGAGCAACAGGGCAATGGCTGTTGTGCGACAGTTACGGAGGTTGGGCATCTCGGCTGGAAAACTCGAAGCCATCGGTATGGGCACGACGCATCCCGTTGCCCCCAACAAAACGAACGCAGGCAAAGCCAGGAACCGCCGCGTCGAAATTGTAGTTGCCAGATAACAGAATGAACCACAAAGTACACAAAGAGCACAAAGAACAAAGCAATTAAGTTTTTTCCCTTTGCGTCCTTTGTGCCCTTTGTGGTTTATGTTTTTCTTTTCAAGTTCTCCGATACGGCGGTTTTATGGAAATATTCCCTGCGATAGACCTGCGGGACGGGAAGGTTGTCCGTCTAAGTCAGGGCGATTATGACCGGCAGCAAATCTATGCAAGCGATGCGTCGGCGGTGGCTGGACAATTCGTCGAAGCCGGTGCGAAGTGGATACACGTTGTCGATCTGGACGCCGCACGCAGCGGGACCAGAACCAATGCTGATGCGATTCGTGGTATCTGTCGGTCCGCCGGCGCAAAGGTCCAACTAGGCGGCGGAATTCGCAACGATAAAGCGGTATTCGAAGCCCTGGACCTGGGCGTCAACCGGATAATTATCGGATCGGCCGCCCTGAAAAACTGGGCGTGGTTCGAGAAACTCACCCAACAGTCAGCCTTGGCGGGGAAAATCGTACTGGCTCTTGACGCAAGGGGATCAAAACTGGCCGCTGCTGGATGGACGGAACAAACCGACCTGACAATCGCCGAAGTCTCCCGGCAGGCGAGTTCTCTTCCTCTGTCCGCCATTGTTTATACAAACATCGAGCGCGACGGGATGCTCACCGGGCCTGACCTGGAAGGAACAGCCGAACTGGTGAACTCGACAGGTTTGCCGATTATTGCATCGGGCGGGATCGCCTGTATCGACGACATCGCACGCTGCAAAGAGATTGGTTGCTCCGGCGCTATCGTCGGACGAGCGTATTACGAAGGGAAGATTGACCTGGTTGATGCGTGCATAATGGCGCAAACGTAAAAAAACAGATAGAAAATTTTCTTGCTTTTACTCCGGTAAAGCATTTTCCTAATCATAGTAAGGGGCAGGATCGAAAGTAAATTTCTCGTTTGCCGAGAGGGTTTTCTCGAAGTCGCCGGCGAAAAAGGCTTCAGAAGTTCCATGAGCAAACCTGCTGGATTTTTATTTAAAGGATGTAAGACACCCATGACAAAAAATAACAACAACGACGACGTAGCCACCGAAACACCACAAGAGACCGTACCGGCATCAGGCGTGCTGGAAATTACCGAGAAGGGTTACGGATTCCTGCGACAGGCCGACAATACTTTTCACGCTACGCCCGGAGACGTGTTCGTCTCGAAGGATTTCATCGCCGGCGACCGTCTGCGTACGGGCGTTACAATCGAAGGCGAAGCCATACCCGCAACCAAACGAAAGGCGGGTCCGCGACTCCAGAAGATTCTTCGCGTCAACGGAAGGGATTACGGGGACTGGTCGGAGGTTATTGCGTTCGCCGACATGACCGTCGTGGACCCCCAGCCACAGATGAAACTCGAAACCCCCGGCGGGCCTATGGAAATGCGGGTGCTGGACCTGATATGCCCCGTAGGTAAAGGGCAGCGAGGACTTATCGTCGCCCCGCCGAGGTCGGGAAAAACCATCCTCCTCCAGCAGATCGCAAACGCCATCCTCACAAATACGCCCGAAGCGCACCTCATCATCCTTCTGGTCGATGAACGCCCCGAAGAAGTAACCGACTTCAAACGTAAAGTCGCAGCCGAGATCGTCCACTCCACAAACGACCAGACAGTCGCCAACCATGTCCGGATAACCGAGTTCACTATCGAACGCGCGAAGCGTATGTCCGAGTTCGGCCAGGATGTCGTGATCCTGCTCGACAGCCTGACACGACTGGGAAGAGCGTATAACCGCCACGTCGAAACCTCCGGAAGAACCATGACCGGCGGAATGGACATCAGGGCAATGGAGAAACCGAAACGACTCTTCGGAGCCGCCCGAAAAGCCGAAAACGGCGGGTCGCTTACCATCCTGGCGACCGCACTGGTGGAAACCGGAAGCAGAATGGACGACCTGATTTTCGAAGAGTTCAAGGGTACAGGAAATATGGAACTGCAACTTGACCGTCAACTGGCCGAGAAGCGAATCTGGCCTGCAGTCGATATATCAAAATCCGGTACCCGAAAAGAAGAACTGCTGATGGATGACTGGAAACTCCCGAAAATCCACATGCTCCGCCGCTTCCTGAGCCAACTCAGCGTCGGACAGGAAATACCACAACTCCTCTCGGTAATGGCGAAATTCAAAACCAACGACGAATTCCTCAAACACCTCGACCTCGCCGGTAAAACGTACTAAACAGTGCCTGGCAGTCTGTTACACCAAGCGCACAAAGTTAACGCGTCGGCGGGAAATAAACGCAGCCGGCAAATCAACTATCCGTGCGTTGTATTACCGCCTTTTTCGCAACAGGATTCCCAACCCGCCGATACAGACAAACACCATCGTTACCGGCCTGTCACGCCGAAGCGTCCGCAACAATCACGCTCGTTCACTTTTTCCGTCGTCGCAGCATCGCAACAGCGCCCAGCAACAGCAAACTCGCGGAGGCGGGTTCAGGGACAGTTTCCAGATATACATAAGAAGTCTGATGGTCGTTAATCGCCACCGGCAAACCGGTGTAGCCGGTAACGGTCTGGTCGAACCCGTATCGGATCTGGAAATCGAGAATCGAACCGACATCAGGTGTGGCGCCGTCTGTAACCTTGAGGAACCATTCAATATCTCCGTTAAGGTAGTCGGCCAGAACGGCAGAGCAGTCAATATCCGTCAGTGCGAGATTATCGGCGGTGGAACCGCCCCATTTCCAGACGGTTGTGCTCCAGTCCGGGTTATCCGGATCGCCGGTGCCAATCACTACCGTCAGGTCGCTGATATAGGTGTGTGCGAGGGAGAAATACGCCGACAGTTGCGGCGTGGGGTCTTCGACCGGTTCCATCAACGTCCCGCTATAGACGCTGAAACCGTACCCTGAGTGCGTCTCGTTTTCCCATTGCCACTCCTGAAGCCCCCAGTGCCAGGTCGTCAGCAATACGACACTCTGCTTGCCGCCCGTGTCGTTGTAGCCGACGCCGAGAACGCTGTGCCCGCCGGCGGTTGAACTAAGCCCCAGATGAACCGGTCTGCCCGCATCGATCTCGGCGCAGTAATCGTTATAATTCCAACTGCTGCCGACCGACTTGGTCAAGGCGGAAAACCTGCGGGACTCAATCTCACTCGTTCGCGTGTCATCCCACGCGCCGAAGGTCTCAAAACCGTGGGCCATGCGACTGCGATACGTCCCGCCGTTACTGGTCAGCATGAAATCACCGAGACTGTCGGCAACGTGGTTCTGATAGGAACCATATGAAAACCCCCGGTTCATGCCCTCCTGCTTATGCGCCCATCCGGCAACTACACCTCGCGCATCGGTATAATCAGCAGAATTGGTGGAAGTGCCCGGATATGTAGCCGGCAGGTTCCGGTGATTACCCGGAAAAGAATCATAACTGGAACCGGAATCTTCTTCCCAGAATCCGAACAACATTCCCGCCGCCGTCGGTGAGCATCCGTTCCACCAATCATAATCGGAAGGGGTGTTAGACAGGATAACCGCTCCGGGCTGCGGTGGTAAAAATGATTCTACCGGCGGGGGAATAGGCCCTTCCAGTCCGTACGGTTCCGGTTCGGGTTTATTCTGACCCAACGCCAGGCATGTAACAAACAGTAACGTAATGAAAACGACCAATCCATATTTTCCACTCACCATCAGTTCCCATCCTTTCCAGCCCGAACCAGGCAGGTCCGAAACCTTTACAAGGCTCACGCTCAACGCGTCAAAACATGTACAAACTGCGCGCACTTTCCGCCGTGAGCGTTCCGCCCCGGTTTCGCGTGCGCACAACGACACCGGTGAGCGGTACTACTGGTGAGCGGGTACAAAAAGGGGTGAACAACCCTGCAAACGAGGCCTACAGACCTCTCCTCCACTAACGTAAAAGACATAATAACATGGATCTAAATAATCGTCAAGATGTAAAATCTCAAAAGTGGCGCCGGAGATGCCCCAAAAGGTAAATTATCCGGGTTAGAGCGACTTAATTAATGTCCGCGTGGTACTCCTGGAGGGCTTTGACTCCACTGCCGCTGCTGCGATAGGCGGCGATGCCCTCGGCGGCGGCTTCGGCGGCGCTGAGCGTCGTAATATACGGAATCTTGTACTTAATAGCCGACTTGCGGATGTAGGAATCGTCGTACTGGCTCATCTTGCCGATAGGCGTATTGA
>DAOVLV010000379.1 GCA_030631085.1 Planctomycetales bacterium
GGACCTGGTTAGCCTGGTCCAATTCGGTATCCAGTGTTTCTTTGTTCCCCCTGCCGTGCATGTCGTACTGCATTCTGCGGAATTCAACCGTTCCGTGGAACACCACCGCCCCGCCCCCGCGCCAAAACAGCGGACCAAGAATCACCACCAGCGCTCCAGTCAACAGCAGTACCGACAGGCCCGAAATGGTTGTGAATGTCCTGTCACCGAACTGGCGAAGGCGGGTTCTCACTTGGCGCCTCCCCGGGTGCGTCTGGCCCGCGAGAGGAAGTACTCACCGATGAGGTTCAGCGTGAACGTAATCACCAACAGCACAAAGCCCAGGGCGAATAGGCAGTGATAGTGTGCCGAGCCTCTGACGGTTTCACCCATCTCGCCGGCGATAGTGGCAGTCATCGTTCGCACCGACTGGCCCAGGTCCCACCACGGCGACGGAACCTGGGCGGCATTGCCAGAAGCCATCCAGACTACCATCGTCTCGCCGATCGCACGCATCATACCGAGGATCACCGCTGCGATTATCCCACTGTGGGCGGCGGGTATGACGACCTTGATTAATGTTTCGGCCCGCGTCGCGCCAAGTGCGTAGGAGCCTTCGCGCAATTCCCGGCCCGCCGATGTCAGGGCGTCCTCGGCAATGCTGATAATCGTCGGAACGGCCATAATCGCCAGAATCAACGAGGCGTTCAGGGCATTGACTCCGGTCGGCAGGCCTAGGTTCTTCTGCATCCACGGAGCCAGCACCAGGTACGCAAAGAACCCGTAAGCCACAGACGGTATCGCCGCCAGTAACTCAATAACCGGCTTGATAATCTGTCGCAGACGGAACGGGACGATGTCGCTGAGGAATACTGCCGCCAGCAACCCGACCGGAACGGCGATAATCAACGCACCGGCCGTTACGTACAGCGACCCTGCCAGTAGCGCCAGCGCGCCGAACTCGGCAGACTCGTGTGCGGGATACCAATTCGAATTGCCGAGCAGTTCTCCAACGCTGCCGGAGGTCAGAAAAGGCCAGGCCTCCCGCGTAATGAAAACGAATATGAGAATAACCGCCAGCACCGACGCGCAGGTAACCGCCAGCAGCAGCGCCTTGCCAACCGTCGCTGTAAGATACCCCGTCAGGTCCTGTCCCGGAGTCAGCAGCAGCGGGCGATCAAACTCGCCCGTTACTGAAGCGTCGGAAGTCTGTCGAGTGGTGTTTGGCATTTCGATTCAATTGCGAAGCGGCAAGCCCCCCGGCTTGCCGTTTCACGTCCTGTATCTTTTCCCACGCAGGATAAAGACAACTCATTAATAATTTGTTACCGGTACGAAACCTTTTGCTTCGATGACTTCCTGTCCTCTTTCGGTCAGGTGGAACGTTACGAAGGCATGGACGGTCGAGCCGAGTTTCGGATAGCCGTTGGTGAACATAAACAGAGGTCTGCTTATCGGATCCTTTCCGGTGGCGATTGTCTTTCGCGTCGGCATCACGCCGTCGATCTTCAGGGCCTTGACGGACTTATCCACGAAGCCCAGACCGACGTAGGCGATTGCCCCGGTTGTGGTCTTGACGCGGGCATGGGCCTGGGGGTTGGAATTGACATACTCGACACCCTTGGACACCTTCTGCTTCTTCATCAGAAGTTTGTGGAACGTCTCATAGGTACCCGATGATGTATCCCGGCTGATGACCACGATGGCCTTGTTCGCCCCGCCGAGTTGCTTCCAATTCTTAATCTCGCCTTTGTAGATTTTGCGGATATGATCACTACTCAGCGCCTTGACGGGATTTGACGGGTGAACAATGACGCACACGCCGTCCATCGCTACAGCGTGAGCGACCGGCATTATGCCTTTCTCGACGGCCTTCTTGAATTCCTTGGCCTTCATGAACCGGCTCATCGTGGCGATGTCGCATCGCCCGTCGATTAAGGCTGCGGCTCCATCGCCGCTTCCGGTTTTCTTGACTGTAATCGAAACGTTCTTGTACTTCTTCTTGAACACCTCGGCGAAGGCGTCGGCAATCGGCCCGACGGTCGTCGAACCTTCGATCTGCAACTTCGCCTTCTTTTCCTTCGCTGCGGGCTTCTCGCCCGCGCCGGCCCCACACGGAATCATGCACAAACCTGCGACCATCACCAACTGTACGACCTTTTGCCAATGCTTCTTCATCTCTGCTCTCCTCAAAAAGGGGTTTCCGATTTCTGATTTCTCACGTCCGACTGCGGCTTCATTGTCTGATGTGATTGTTAAGGCAGTATTCCCGAAGCGTTAAGATTGCGTTAATGCGTTCAAGGGTGGTTGCGGAGAGATTAGTCGGGTTGTTAGAATGACCGGCGAATGTCAACCAAACGCATCATCATCGTCGAGGATGAACCTGACATGGCCGAACTTGTGGCCATGAGGCTCCAGCGTGAAGGATACGTCGTCGAGACGGTCGGCGACGGGGCCGAGGCGCTGGAGATGATCCGCAGCTCGCCGCCGGACCTGGTGCTGCTGGACCTGATGCTGCCGGGGATGCCGGGGACGGAAGTGGCGACGAAACTTCGCAACGACGCCCGCACCGCCGGCGTGCCCATCATCATGCTGACGGCCAGGAGCGAAGAGAGCGACATAGTCGTAGGCCTGCATCTCGGAGCCGACGATTACATCACCAAGCCCTTCAGCATGTCGGTTCTCGTAGCGCGGATATCGGCCCTGATGCGCCGAAGCAGGGATGTCGCCTCATCCGACGGCAGGAC
>DAOVLV010000095.1 GCA_030631085.1 Planctomycetales bacterium
ATAAACAGTTACGCTCTTATCCGACTCGAAACCGCAACGCGGTTCGACCCCGTCGTCAAAACTCCTGCCCTTGCGCACGAAGTAGAAGGCGTTAGCCTTACCCTTGAGGCGGTACAGGGCCGCTAAGCCCCTGAATGAGACTCCGTCGCATTTGACGGCCTTTTTCCCGGAAGATTCGATAGCCATATCCGTTACGGAGTCTCTGAGGTCCACCTTCGCGCCGGTGTAATCCTTGTCGGAAATCCTGGTCATTCTGGCCTTGGGGTGTGTCGCATCGTGCGGGAAGATTACCGTTACGATATTCCGCTTGCCCTTACTGTCGGTCTCGTAGGTCGAGTAGAGATATTTACCGACGAAACAGTTCTTCTCGCCGCCCATGTTGGCCAGCAGGCCAGGCTTGATAGACACCGAAGTCGGCGGCGTGCCGAGAAAGACGCTTACGAACACGTCGTGGCCGCTGTACGTGAACGGACCGATCTTCCATTTGTATTCCTGTTTGTCGGAGGCAGTCGAGCTCTTATCTGAGTTGGGGTGCAGTGCGACGTTGACCTTGCTTGACGGCTTGTCGGCGTCCACCTCGTCGAACAGGACCCAGTATCCGCCGCGCCCGTCCTGCGGGTGCACGAAGCAGAAGTTGCGTCGGTGTTTTCCGTTTGGCAGGGCATTTTTTGAATATCCGTCGGCGTAATCGAATCGTGGGGCGGTGAAGCCCGCGATGATACCGGAGCCTTTTTTTGCAACGTGGTCCTTGCCGTCGATGAGTACGGTGTTGGCCGAGACGGCTGTGTGATGGACGTAATTCCACGAAAAGCCGAGCGCACCGTTGCCCCATCCGACATAACCGGAGTTGCGCAGTACGTGTTCGCCGTAAGCGCAAAGGTGAATCGCGTTGACCTCCTTGTGTGAGTGTCCGTCGCCGCCGTGGCGGGTATTCTTGCAATTCCACAGTACGCCCATGAGCGACCGGTCGGAAGGGTTGTTTTCCCAGAACGCGGCGCACCCGTCGGGCCAGATTCGGCTGAGCGGTTTTTTCGGCTTCGGAAGCGGCTTGTCCATGAGCGCGTAATGGAACAGTCCGCCGGATGGAGTCCGTCCGTTTGCGCACCAGGCGAGATTCCGGAAGGCCTGCATTGAGAATTTATGGACGCCGGGGTCGAACGGATCGTAGGCCCTGTTCGGCCCGGTATCGCCGAAGCCGATCATCCTGCGGAACGGGCTGAAGCCTGCGCCGTAAAGCCACTCGTAGAAACCGTCAATCCTCGGGTCGGAGTACCAGGTCTTATCCTCGCCCGTGAACTCGAGGATATGGTGAAAGTGCATTTTGCCGTGTCTGGAGTTTGCGCTGCATATTGCATAACCCGGGCCGTCAAAGAACACGCCGTCCGAACTGAACCAGCCGGTGTAATTCGAACGCCACTTGGTCTTGGCGCTGTCGATTCGCCTGCGGTCGTTCCGGTACAGCGCCCAGAGGCCGTAATTGGCGGAATGATAAGAACTGAGCGATTTCCTGTGGTACCAGTCAGCGACCTTATCGAGTTTTGCCTCAATGTCGGCCCGTTTGGATTCCGGAAGGTCGTCGTAGATTACGTCGAGGGCCAAGACGGAATTGAAGAAGGCCGCCTGCCAGTCCGCATTCAAATAGTACTGGCCGTTATGGCCCGTCCAGTCGCGGGCTTCGGCGAACAACTTGTCCCAATGGGATAGCGCGTCCGTAATCTTTTTCCGGTAATACGTTTTGTTGTCCGGATCGAGGATATAAGCCAGAGCGCCTGCCCGCGCGATACCGGCCATGCTCGAATACTTTTTGCCCACAAAAACGTCCTTCTTCGAGGTGTAATTGTGGCTCTTCATGTATGAGATAGCGTCGGCCTTCATCTGCTTCCACGGCGACTTGGCCGCTCGCGCACGCAGCGCGACGTAGTCCGCCTTTTTCACAATCAGAAAAGGATGCTTAACTTTCCGTGTCGTAAAGTTTCGCTCTTTGCCTTTCGTGCAGTTTCCTGCTCCGTCTGTGCTCTCTACCACAAAGTAATACTTCGTGTTATTGGCAAGCCCCGTCAGGACTATCCGGTGAGATTTCACATATGAAGTGCTTTCGGCCATTTTCTTATACCCACGGGAAGACGTGCCATATCTAACTATACTCCTGCACGCTTCATCTGTCTTCCAGAGGACAGCCGCGCTTACGCCGTACACACCCTCAATTTTCAATTCCGATGCGACGGGAGGAGTCTTGTCCTCAGTGAGAACAATGTCGGCCTTTGCGGTTCCGCCCTCCTTCACCGTTACATTTGCTTTTACGCCTCTGCTGAAACCTTTCCTTGCGACTTCCACGTCATACGTCTCCGCCGGGACGGTAATCGTGTATCTTCCTTCTCCGTCCGTCGTGGTGCGGAAATGTCCGGCTTCGACCGTCGCTTCGCTTATCGGATTTCCGTCGGCGTCTGTTATCCTGCCGGCAACTGTGCCACGGGGACTTTCATTCCAGTAGCGTTGCAGAATCTCCTCCGCGGTCAGGGCGCGGGAGTAGATTCTGATTTCATCAATGGTTCCATTGAAAGGGTAGAGCCATTTGTCTTCGGCGCGCCAAGCCCCGATATGCAGGTTCGACATGGATGAATGTATCTGTGTAGGAGCGGGGCAGATGGAAGGGTCCTGCCTGCCGTTGACGTATATCCTCATAGTCTTACCGTCGGAAGTCGCGGCGACGTGGGTCCACTTATCGGCGGGTATCGTTCCGGAAGACTTATGCCATGTTCCGGTTATACCTGCGGGAGAAAGACCGAAATTGACGAGTTTCCCCTCAGAATTAACGTCCAGTTCCAGGCAGCGCTGATTTGATTCGTCGCAAGGCCATCTTTCCAGTATGGAGTACCTGCCCGTCAGGGGAGTCTTTATCCAGCACATCAGAGTGATTTCTTTGGTTATGCTGTTCAGACTGGCGGATTTGGGAACCTTCACGTAATCGTCCACGCCGTCAAAGAGCAAACCCCCTCCGACTCTGCCCTTTGCCCAGACGGCCCCGTGGATTGTGCCGTGGTTGCCGTGGCCGGAGGTGTCGAGGAGTTGATTGCCTTTGCCCTCGTCAAACTTCCAACAGGCGACAAGCCCCTGGCTGTCCCGGGCGGTGCACGCTGTTGCGGACAGCGCAGTGAGAATTAAAATCGACAGTACCGGAATTAATCCTCTACATCGAGTCGCTATTGTTTCCATTTTGTCGTTTCCCGTTCTTTCTTTTCATGGTTACGCCCACACCTTAAAGCGGAGCGCAGCGAAGCTCGTGGGTGCATGCTGCAAAATAGAATATCGAACACGGAATTTCATGAAGTAAAAAAACGCAGGGTGCCGTGGTCGCGGTGTTTGCGACCACGTTCACGTCCGCACGTCAACGTGGCCGCAAACACCGCGGCCACGGCACCTTTATCTATCGAATCCAGGTCTTCTTGTTTTTCAGGTCGTAGCCGATGCGGGCGGTAACGGTTCCGACGGTAACGTCCAGTTCAATCCGGCCTGCTCCGGGGGCGGGTGAGCCGACCAGCGAAACCTTCGTTTCAGGGCACGTCCCTTCATACGGCACGACGAGCGTAACGAATCTTACCGCCGCGGTTCCCGACGTCTTATTGATGCGGAAGCGGAAGGCCGGTCGGGGTTGTTTTTTTCCGTACTTAAATGAGACCTGGCCATTTTCCTTCCGCAAGACCATAGCCTCCTGCGCCAGGCTGCGGATCAGAACGTTGGAACCCTTCTTGAAATCGGTGCGAACCGAAGGCAAGGCCCTGTCAAACACAGCCTCGCCCGGAGCGAGTTGGAAATGCAAATCCACGTTTCCCTCTGCCTTACCGATGGCCTCGTCAACGAGAACGAAGAACTTCTTCTTTACGAACAAGACGGCCCGGCGGTGGGTCAGGTTCTTGTAACTACCGTTCTCGACAACCAGCACATCCAGGTTTTTCCCGGGTTTCCAAAGGCGCAGTGCCGGCTTGTAGGCGCTATTCTTCCCGTCGAGCGTCAGCGTCTGGTGAACGCGGGTCTGTTTGAACCATTTCCGCCCAGCCGGGTTGCCGTGGTAGATGTAAGTGCCCGAGTCGGGCATCAGCCGCCGCCCGGCTGCGTACAGTTCGAACGTGCCGTTGTCCGGCTGGCAGTGCCAGAAAGGCCCAGGCCCGCACTTGAGGATAAGGCAGATTGCCTTTTCGTCCCAGCCGCTGCGCATCGAATAGAATCCGCTGTCGGTCAGGGCGTAGGCGGTCTGTTTTGGCTTTGTGCCTTCCTTGCCGGCAGTGGCGACATACAGAAAATCTTTCCGCCCAAAGACGCCGGCCGCTTTGGCCAGCATCGGCCGGACGCGCACCGGGCTGGACGTGTCGCCGAACTGGGCGCTCGAGCCGTCCGGCAGACCTAGTTTCATCAGCACCTCGCACATCTTCTCCAGTTGCCTGTAGTACTGGTCGCCGAAGGCCTTTTCCTGCCCGTTCATTTTCGCCAGTTTGTGGGTCCGAGCAAACCATCCAATACACCCGGCGTGGTAGCTGAGGGTCTGCTCGACCTGGTGTCCATCGCGGCGGATTTGCTTTTTGATCTCGGCGCTCAGGTGTCGGATGGCCTTGTCGCGCCATTTCTTCGCGTCCTTGAACTCCGGAAACATTATCGCGATGAAGGCAGCGCCCTCCGCCTCCATCAGCCCGTGGTTCTCCGGCGTGAATCGCTCAACCAGATAAGAGGCATGGTCGTGGCAACTGTTCAGGAATGTTACCAGCACATCCGGCGTGAAGGACGGGGAGTCCAGGAAACGCTGGTAAAGCCCCATCCAGGAGTGCCCGCGGATACCGGCCTCGATTCGCCGCCAGGGAGTAACGGTGTAGTGGTATTTACCGTCAACCGGGTTCTTGCGAGCCCAGTCCCGCAATTGCAGACACCACTCGCGTGCGTATTTCTCGTCGCCCGTGTGCCAGTAGGTCCGCGCCATGGCGTCCCAGAAGTACATCCGATGCAACTGCCAGATCCACTCGTGGTCCGGAACGGGATTGGTGGCCCAGTCGATGTCCTTGCCGACAAAGTACGGCGGATAACTGCCCTGGGTTATAAAGACATGCTTCAGGGCGTCGTTGGCGATCTTGATATCACGAGCGTTGGCGTACTTACCGCGCGATTTTTTCCTGTCGGCGCGGTTGACGGGGTGCTTGACCGATTTTCGCGCGCGGTAATAGGCCAGAAGTTCCTTCGCCGCCTTGGCCGGATCGTCGGCAGAGGCCTTGACCTTTTCCAATCCCGGGCGGTTCAAGTCCAGGCGTTTCAGCAGGGTCTTAGTCGAATCTTCCATTTGCGGCGCTCCTGATAGAACCATCGTGGTGAAAAACAAAATCACATGGGTAGTCATAACTCGCTCCAAGCAAATAAAGGTGGGCCTCGCTCCACGAAGTGGTCTGCGACCGCTCGGCCCAGCCTACCGTACCTTTGGTTTTACCGGCTTGTTCAGTTCTTTCAGTGCATCGATTCCGGCTTCTTTGAGGCCTATCTCGTCGAGGTAGGCCGCGCGGGGTGGCTTGGGTTTGGTGATTTTTCGCTCGGCGAAAAGCCTTGCTATCACCTTGGCCTCGTCGATGTGCACCCGGCATCGGCCCAGATTACCAACGGCGTCGTGACGAGTCCGCCACAACAACTCTTTCGTCCTCTTCTTCCTGTTCTGGAAACTGAAATCGGCGTCAACCAATTCTGCAATCAGCACAATTTCATCGTCGGCGCTGAGCGGCATCAGCCGACCGACCTGCTGCCGGCCTATGCGGGGAATCTGAAAGTCTCGTTCCCTCGGAACGCGGGCGAGCATGGCGCATGGCTGGAGGCCTCGGAAACCGCGAAGATGCTCCAGGAGCAACACCCGCATCATCACAGGCTGGGCCATCTCGACGTATTTTCGCTTCTCGGCGGCTTCGCGACCCGTTCGATAATCCTGCACGACGCCCTTCTGACTGACATATCGCACGACGCGAACGCTGTTCTTGAAAGCGGATACGGACGTAGCCGCCCGGACTATTGCCTCTGCTGCATCGGCCCGTTGCGTCTGGGCAAGCGTCGCGGCTATATCAAGCGCGTTAAAACCTTCGGGTTCGGCGAGTTTTTTGATGTATCCGGGGATGTTATCAGTACCGATACCGGTGAAATCCAATGCCGCCACTGCCCTCTCGGCTGCGACGTTGAGCGGGTCGTCAACGTCGCTACGATCGACGCCGGTTGTGGCTGAGGCGCACCAGAACGCCGTCGCCGTCGGAGCGTGGAACAGGATCGCCCACGCATTGACCCGGCTGGAACGGGAATAAACCACCTTTCCGGCAACCGTACGTCGTGAGCCGCGATGCGGAACCGGCTCATGGTGAAAACCTATCACCAGGACAAATTCGTAACCTTCCGGGAAACCCGCTTTTGGCTGGACTGCTCTTTTGAGCGTATCGGTAAGAACGACTTTTTTTATCCCCGCCTTTTTCAACGGTTCGACGACATTTTTCAGCAGTTCGTCCTTAACGCCGATGGGCCAATAACTTTTCGCCGATTCGCCGCCGCCGAAGGGCGAGCGGGCGAGGACGGCCACTGCCTTGGTTTTTTTATCGAATTTCGCCCACGCCCTGGCCGCCTCGCTGCCACGACCGGCAGCCTGCGCAGCAAGCGTTACATATTCATCCTGAAACTTATAGAGAAATTCGACACGGTTCTTGTCGATCTTGCGCACTTTCCGCAGCGCTTTGATCTCCGCCGGCGTAACGGCCAGAACTGAACCAGTTACAACCAGTATCGAAAACAGTCCAATCAAGCCTCTCATAGCGATTCTCCGCCCCCTCGGTATTCCGGCTTTTCACATTTTCCGGCGCTGGGTGATGGCGTCGGTGAG
>DAOVLV010000026.1 GCA_030631085.1 Planctomycetales bacterium
ACAGGCGACCCATCCCCAGAGGATCATCACGCAGAACGGTACGATCAGCATGGCCGGCGAGATGCCCCGCAGCGCAGCGGCCAGGTAGCACGCGCCGACCTCCGCAGCCGTTACCATTACAAGCATCGGAAGCAGCAGCAATCGGCCTTCAAACTGACTGTCTTCCTTGAGGTTACGCACCACCGCATGACCCAGCATATAACCCACCACCGATTCAAATATGACCAGCGGAATCGCCCAAAACAGCAGAGAACGTATAATCCCGTCTATCGCAGGCCAGGCGATATAGAGGAATACCGTCAAACCGACAAAGAGTATCCCCACCCGCTTACCGGCCTTTCCCAGAACAATCGCCCAGCCACGTGCAGGTGTCCACTCGTCTGGTTCCATAATTCAAACCCTCCCAAAAAAAATTGCCCGTTATTCAAACAGCCTGGACTCCCCGGTTCGATAAGCGCGGAGCGTTTTACGTCGGGCAGGACGCAACGATTCGGGGTTTTCGGCTATTTCGGTTCCGGTTCGCAGGCCGGCGAGGGTTTCGGCGATGCGGGTAGTGGATTCGGATACGTATTTTTTCGAAATGTCGATGCCGAGATACTGCCGGCCAAGACCGGCAGCGGCTGTGCATGTCGTGCCCGAGCCGCTGAACGGGTCAAGAACCAAGTCGCCCTCGTTGCTGGAAACACTGACGATACGCTCTAAAACCTTCTCCGGCATCTGGCACGGATGCCACTGGACACGCTCATTAAACGTCCCGCAAACACGCGAAAAACTCCATACATCGTCAGGTACCTTGCCCTTGGGGTTGGCCCGCTTGTCGGCGTAGGTGGTCTGCCGGGCGGATGGGACGCGGACAGCCATGTCGTTGAAGGTGAACTGCTTCGAGTCTTTGACCCAGTAGAACAGGTGCGTGTGGCTTCGGGCGAATTTGCGTTTAGTGGCCTGGCCGAAGGTGTAATGCCAGATTATCCAGTTTCGCAAGTGCAGGCCCAGGCTGTTGCCGATGATGCGGACCTCGGCTGCGTATTCATCGCCGATGGCGATCCAGAAAGAACCCGCCGGCTTGAGTGCCCTTTCAGTGCAGGCCCGCATCCAGTCGTGCGTCCATGCGTAATATTCGTCGTATTTCTTGCGGTCTTTGTAGATATCGTACTTATAGCCGATATTGAACGGCGGATCGGCGAAGATGAGGTCGGCAATCGGCTCGTCCAGGCCCGAGAGGATTTCGATGCAGTCGCCTGCGATTATGCGATTAGGTGTGATTTTCTTCATAGGTATTCTTCGTAACTGAAAATGTGAATTCGAGTTCGATCGTAACAGGCCACTAACGCCTGTGCAGCAGGTATCCGACATAGGCCACATATCCCATAATCAGCAGAACGGCCTCCCAACGGTCCAGTTTACGTTTTTTCCCGGTGAACATCGTCAGAAACAGAATGACGGTGGCGGCTATCAATGCCAGCGAATCGACGTTGAATGATGGGGAATAAGCGATCGGATAAACCATGCCGCTGACTCCGAGTACCATCAGCAGGTTCAAGATACACGAACCGACGATATTTCCGACGGCTATATCGCACCGTTTCCGGTAGGCGGCAATGGCAGAGGTCGCCAGTTCCGGAAGCGACGTTCCGCCGGCGATAATCGTGCACGCTATCAACTTTTCACTGACGCCCAACTGCGTAGCAATATCAACAGCCCCGCTCACCGTAAAACGCCCCCCGAAAAACAAAGCCGTCAATCCGCCGACTATCATCAACACTGATGCCGGATAGGAGTAGGTTACGACATCATATTGGTCCGCTGACTCAATCTTGGAAATCCCAAACGTGTATATCAGAAAGATCGCCAGGAAGCCGAGCAGGACCAGCCCGTCGGTACGGGAGAGCATATTGGCAGCGCCCGCGCCTCCCCATGAATCGTTCACCAGCAGAAACACCACAAACGTCGCAAGGAGCAAAAACGGAATCTCTTTCCAGACGGTGCTCTTCTGAACGCTCAACGGGTAAATCAGCCCGGCAACGCCGAGTATCAGCAGCATGTTGGCCATATTGCTGCCGATGACGTCTCCAAAGACAATATCAGGTTGCCCACCACCGGCTGCAAATATGCTGATTACCAATTCAGGCGCAGATGTTCCGAAGGCGACCACCGTCAGGGCGATTGCGATTTCGGAAATCGACATCTTCTTCGCAAGAGATGACGCCCCCCGAACCATCACTTCAGCCCCGGCGATGAGCAGAACCAGCCCCGCAACGATAATCACTATTGGCAACAGCAGGCTCATCAGCAGTCTTTCTTCATTTCCGCGAGTATCATGGTTGTAAGATTATTCAGCCTCGACGCACCAAAGGCAAGCGAAGAGTAGCAAAATCAGTTCCCGCACAGCCCCAATTGGTGTCGGCGGCGGGCTTGACATGGCTTACGCACAGGGTTAGAAACCTACCCTGTGCAGGAAACCCGGGCCGGGCTTCGGCCCTTCGACGTTGCTCAGGGCCATCCCGAGTCTGTCGAGGGGCGGCGAGCTCAGTCGGGCCGCGACAGCCATCCTTTGAAAGGGACCGACAATGTCGGAATCACCGTTTTCGCTCAGGTATCTATGGACGTGGGACCACTGCACCAACTGGGTGCTGGACGATCCCGGGCTGGTCAACTTCGGCTGGGACAATCGCTACCTGAAAAGGACAGAAACCTTCGTCAAGGACTATCATCGGCTGATTGACCACTGCCAGGCGCTCGGGATCAACGGGATTGTAATCTGGGGTTTTCTGCGCGCGGATCACGGAGGAATCGACGCAGCCAGGGAGATTGTCGATTACGCCAATCAGCGTGGCGTGGGCATTTTCCCCGGCGTCGGCACTGCCAGTTACGGAGGCTTCTTCTATGAAGGCGAGCACCCGTATAACGCTTCTACGTGGTTGAATCTTCATCCCGAACTGCGGGCCTTGGACACGGACGGGGCTTTGGACATCGAAGGCGGCAAACCGATGGAACATCTCTGTCCTGCGAAACCGGAGAACATCAAGTGGCTCAAGGAGGGAATCCGCTGGCTTTTCGACACTTTCGACATTGCCGGGGTCAATCTTGAAAACGGCGACCTTTCTGTCAGCCACACACCGGAGGCGAAGGCGGCACGGTCAGCCCTACAAAGCGACGAACCGGACGCATACAAGGACCAATTGCTCGCGTATCAGCCGGTGTTGGAAGAAATCCGGGAACTCCTCGATGAAAAGATGATTACCTATGCGACGTACACGGGGTTTCTACCGAAAAAGGCGAAATTGGAAGGCCAGGGGGCTACGATGTCGTCCGAATGTCCCCTTTTCGCCACGCGCCTGCCGGCCAAGGCCATAGCGCAGTGGTCGATAACGGGAATGCTCAGGAAGGACCCCCTGCCGCTGTTGGCCTGGCTGGATGACGGCGAACCGGAGGAGGTTTATGACAACCCCAATTGGCCTCGAGACCTCCGCCCACCGACAAAACGCTCGGCGGGCCTCGTGCACCAGGGAAGCGAGTGCTGGCATGACACGAGGTATGACGTGGCGATCCCGTATATCAAAGAGGCCTGTCTGCGTGCCTGCCACGCCGGCCTGGAGGGGCTCTCTATCGTCGGCGAAGTTACGTCGCGGCATATACCGTGCGCCCTGAACTATCTGGCCTTTTCCCATTTCACTCGTTTTCCAGCCGACTCCTTGCGGGAGTTCGGCCAGAAGACGCTGGCAGGTGAGGTCGGAGACGAGGACCGCGCCGTTCGTTTCGTCGAGATTCTCGCCGGCGTGTACGACGGACTCGTCGGAGACAAGGACCGGCACGACGCCGCCCTGCTGGCGAAGCAGGCCAGTCAGGATATTGCCGCCGGACGGAACGTCGAGCAGTCTCGCTACTGGATGTGGCTTGGGGCAATGGCGGCCGGACGGACGGAACGGTTCACGAGCAGTTTCTTTTGATATCAACGTAGATTGATTACTACGCTCGGTATAAGAGAATATTGAATATTCTCTTTTCCCAAAATTTCTTGACTGTCCGCCATGTTTGGTTATTATTAATTTTAACTTTGCGGGCGTAGCTCAGTGGTAGAGCGCCACGTTGCCAACGTGGCTGTCGTGAGTTCGAATCTCATCGCCCGCTGTGTCGGTAGTCAGTAGCCGGTAGTCGGTAGCCGGGAAAAACTGACTACTGACTACCGGCTACTAACTATGAATATCAGAAGCGTCTTATCTGTTTTCGCGTTGACCCTCACAACCGTTCTGGTTGGCGGGTGTGAGATGTTCTTTCCCAAACCCGGAGCGCAGCCACCAGCCGCCGAAGTCGTTCCCGAACCAATCAACACGCTGCTTCCGACGCAAATTCGCATCCATCCGTTCACCGGATTAAGAGCATTTTCAGACAAAGGCGACATCAAAGGACTCGACGTCCGAATCGAAGCCATCGACGCTTACGGCGACACAAACAAAGCCTTTGGCCTGTTCCGCTTCGAATTGTACCAGTTCAAACCAAACAGCCCGGACCCGAAAGGCCCTCGCGTAGCCGTCTGGAACGTCAATATAGAAGATTTCAAGACCAACCGCCGACACTGGAACAGCATCGCGCGAACGTACCAGTTCAAACTCGCCTGGAACCGCCCCATCCCCGTCGGACGGAAATTCGTCCTGATAACAATCTTCCAGAGCCGATTCACCGAAAGACTCTTCGCCGAACTAACGTTCGTTTCAGAACGTTAGCAATTGCCAATTGCCAATTGCCAATTGAACAGATTTAAAAAAGGGGACACCGAGTTTGTTTCTGTTCAATTGGAAATTGAAAATTGGAAATCGGAAATTATTTGGCCCGTTCGATGGTCTTCGTAACAATCTCGTGCACCTCGTCCGGCTTGGCGACGGTGTTCCATGCAACGGCTGGTGTATTTTGCGAATCTGTCATGCAGTAGATGCTTGCGACCCCGACGAGTCGTTCCGCCACGCCCGCCGCCAATACTGTTCGGCTGACATCACAAAGCGCCGCTGCGGTTACCCGAACGTGAATAAGCCCGCGAACAGTTACGATTCGACGATCCGTCAGAACGTAAGTCCTCCCCATCCACTGCCAGCACGCAGCCGTTACACGCCCCAGCACCCCAACGGCACAAATAAACCCGATGGTCTCAACAGGTGTCCCGCTGCGATAGGCGTCCACGACATACGCGAGAGCCACAACGATACCGGCTGTAACCAGCCAGGACAGCGAAGCCAGCAGGACGAACCACCCGCTCGGCTTGATTGCAAGTATGATAATCTCACCGCCGCTCAAAAGGTCGGCGGGAACGAGCAGGGCTGCAATGTCCGCCCGCTGCGATGTTGGTTCGGCAGAAGGAGTCATAGGCAATAAATCTGTAACTGTTCACCCGTTTGTAATGATCGCAGAAGAAAACGGCGTATCAGGTATCAGGCATTTGGCATTGGTGGTATTGGGTTTGTGAAAGTTTTTTCTGTTTAATTTCACGATTTGACAAAACCTCATAATTATAAAGACAGGACGCACAACAACTCTCGGCCACCAATGCCCAATGCCCAATACCCAATGCCGAATATGCTAACACCAGACAACAAACGTTGCAACATGATGAAAGCCGACTGGCAAAGACATTTCGCAGCCGATACAATTGCTTCAGGATTGTAGAGGCTTGATAGTGATATGATTCCAATCGGAACCGACAGACGGCTTAAGCATAGGCCATGGGTTAATTACGCGATAGTGGCTGCCAACATATTCGTTTTCATCGTCCTCCAGCAGACACGGTCAGACACGCCGGGGGTAAGGACTTACCTCCTCTGGCCTGACAAACCCGAGGTCTATCAGTTTTTCTCGTGCATGTTCATGCACGGCGGATGGGGACACCTTCTCGGTAACATGATTTTTCTGTGGGTTTTCGGTAACGCCGTCAACGACTCTCTCGGAAACGTCGGATACCTGGCATTTTACCTAGCTGGCGGTGTCATCGCGGGCGTCGGGTACGTCCTGCTGTCCGGTACTGCTCCGGTGCTGGGAGCGTCGGGCGCCATCTCGGCAGTTACCGGAGCATTCCTGGTGCTCTTTCCTCGTGTACGCGTAACCGTGCTGCTCATCTTCTACATAATCATGCCGATCGAAGTCTCCAGCCTGTTCTTCCTGTTGATGCAACTCGGATGGAACCTGTACGCTTCCCTTGGCCAGGCCGGTGGAGGCGTCGCGTACGTGGCACACTCAAGCGGATACGCCTTCGGTATCATCGTCGCTGCCGGCTTCCTGGCGATAAAAGTCCTCCCCAGGGAACCATACGACCTGCTAAGCCTGTTCGGCGCATGGCATCGCAAACGCGGTTATAACCAGACAGTCTCCGACGGATACGATCCGTTTAGTCGAACTCCTTCCAGGAAGCAGGGTGAAGGGAGAAGGTGGGTCAATAGCAGATCAGTTTCGACAGGGACGCCCGAAGGGCCGCCGGCTGAAGAACTGGAATTGCGAAAACAAATTGCCGGCGACCACGTCAGGCACGACTTCGCTACCGCTGCGGACGGATATGTCAAACTACTTGGAATCACCGACGACGCCCTCCTTCCGATGAACCAGCAACTGGACGTAGCCAATCACTTCATGTCTTCCCAACAGTACCCCCAAGCCGCCAACGCCTACGAACTGTTCATCAAACATTACGGAAATTACGAATACATAGGCGACATCAAACTGATGCTGGGACTGATCTATAGCCGATATTTACACCAATACGAAAAGGCCCGGACGTATCTGTCGGCAGCGGTTTCGGAACTGTTCGACAAGAGCAAAGTTGAACTGGCCCGCAACGAATTGGACGAGGTACGCAAACGACTCGAATAAAAGGCGCGAAATACGAATATCGAATTTCGAAATACGAAACAAATTCAAAATCCGAAATTTAAATTCTCAAAACATTCCAATCGAAATCTGTTGGTATTTTTTGTTTGGAACATTTGAATTTCGGTCATTCGATATTGTTTCGGATTTCGAAATTCGGATTTCGGACTTAATTTTCAAAACGGTGCATGGATGACACTGGCCCAAACTACACACGCCGAACAGGTCAGCAACGGATTGATGTCGTTATTCGACGGCCTGTTGCATCTGAACTTCCCCACACGCGAGGAGTTTATCCTCTTTCTGGAATCTTTGACCACGCTCCAGGCCGCCGCCATCGTCGCCATCGGGATATGGTACATATTTTACGGGCATAAATACTTCAAGGCCATGGTTGTCATCAACGGTATCGGTTTGGGCGCACTGGTCGGGTTCTACATCGGACAGACGTTTATGTCAGGCTCGCCGAAGACGCCGATGCTGATGGGGTTGGCGGGTGCGGCGCTGTTGGGCGCGGTGGCCTGGCCCATGATTAAATACGCCGTCGGTATCATGGGCGCGCTGGCCGGTGGACTAATCGGATACGCCGGATGGCACTTGATCACCACAGCCATCGGTAACGACGCGATGCAACAACACGCATGGACCGGGGGGATCATCGGAATGGTTGTCTTCGGAATGATCGCATTCGTGATCTTCCGCGTGTCGGTAATGGCTTTCACATCCCTCCAGGGCGCGATTATGGCAGTCGGAGGGATAATTTCACTGCTCCTGTCCAACCCTTCAATGAGCGAATCCATCAGACCTGATCTGGTCGGCAACAAACTGCTTCTGATCATCCTCCTCGGCGTCCCCACAGCCATTGGCTTCGCCGCCCAATACGCCACAGACGCAGCCGCTATCAAGAAAAAACGCAAAGCCACAGAAAAACCACCCGTTTGACAATTGCCAATTTCCGATTTTCAATTTCCAATTGAAACAACGGAAACAAAAGCCGGGTGCCGTGGCCGCTGTCTTTGCCTGTCCCCCGGGGGCGACCACGTTGAGTTTATAGAGTCAAAGGTGGAGCTACTCCGACTCATCCTACCGGTAATAAATTTTTGTTTTTTCTTGCACTTGATACCAGATGCGTATAAAGTATTACGTTGACGGGTTGGCTTGTTACGGTTTTTATATTATGCCCTCTAAAAAAACACAAATACTCGAGCATATTTGGAAGTATCCCGGTGGTTACCGCAAGGGAATCGCTTCTGTTATGGGGTTTAACCCTAATATGGTATCAGGCACGGTTCGCGAGTTGGTTTCTGAAGGGTGGGTCGCCGAAGGTCAGCCTGAGGCGGGCAGGACCGGGCGCGCTCCGATTCCACTTTATTTTGATCGGGAAAAGCATTTTGTCCTGTCCGTCAGTTACGAGCAGCGCGGGATAAAATTCGCCTTGGTGAACGCCGCCGGTGAAATCGTCCGCCAGACCGATTCTACCGGCGCGCCTGACGATCCTGAAGATCTCGTGGAGGCGATCCTCCGGGCCAAAGCGAGTCTTACTGAAGGTATTTCGGGACGACTTATCGGTATCGGCGTATCTGATCCGGGCATGGTCGAATGCGACAGCGGTCAAATCGTCCGTTCGAGCCTTTTTCCGGACTGGCATAACGTTCCCCTCTGCCGGCTTCTTGAAGAGAGGACGCCCCTGACGGTTATCGTCGAGAACAGTTCAAGGACCCGCGCGTTCGGCCAGTATCGAATGATGCCCGAACTTATGCAAACGGGCGCCTCTATGCTCTACCTTGATTACGGCGAGGGGATCGGTTTCGCCCTGGTTACCTCCGACGGGATTTGGCGCGGACTGGGTTTTGCCGGCGAGATCGGACACGTCGTCATCGAGCGGGATGGGCGTCTTTGCGGATGCGGGGCGCGGGGTTGCCTGGAGGTTCTGTCGAATACACTGGCGCTGGAGGCAAAGGCCGCCGAGTTACTGGCACAGGGAATCAACTCGATTATTCAGTGCAGGTCGAACCCCCCGGCTGAAGAAATCTTCCAGGCCGCCCTGGACGGCGACCGCATGGCGCGAGGTCTGGTCGATGAAATCGCTTCCCACCTCGGACTGGCCGTTGCTTTCCTGGTGGCCGCTTTTCATCCGAAATGCTTTGTCGTCGGGGCCGAGTCCGCCGCGACAATTACGTGCCTTTGCAGACGGGCAACCGCCGCCGTCCACGACAGGACGCTCCCGGAGATCGCCTCGTCTGTCGAAATACTTGAAGGTAGAGAATTTCAGTCGCTGGCGTTATCCGGCGCGGCAATGATGGTTTTCCAGAAAATCATCACAACCGAGGAAATAGTCGGCGTTTGTGAAAAGGTCGAATAGATAAAGGAGACAAGACAATGGACAAGGTTCGCTGGGGCGTTATCGGTTGCGGTGGGATTGCCGCGAGGCGCACAATCCCCGAATTCAAGCAGATGGTCTCCAATGCGGAGATTGTCTCGGTGATGGACATTTCGGCCGGCAGAGCAAAGCAGGTCGCGGAGCAATTCGACATTCCGCACTTCTGCAACACCGAAGAAGAGTTATTGGCCCGCGATATCGACGCGGTTTATATCGCCACGCCACAGAACGTTCACGCCTCGCAAACCATCCAGGCCGCCGAGGCGGGCAAGCACATCCTCTGCGAAAAGCCCATCGCCATTACCGTCGAGGAAGTGGGCCGGATGGAAGAAGCCTGCACAAAAGCGGGCGTGAAATTCATGCTCGCGTGGTGCATGAGGCAGAATGTCTATAACAAGAAGGCGCGCGAACTGGTTCTCTCCGGCGATTTGGGGCAAATCGTTATGGGAAGGGCGCAGTTGACCTGCTGGTATCCGCCCATACCCGATGCCTGGAGGCAGGATGTTTCCATAAGCCACGGCGGGGCGCTTTTGGACATGGGCACGCACTGCCTCGATATGCTCGAATGGATAATGGACGCGAAAATCGTCGAAGTTACCGGATTCCAGGACCTCCTGGTGCAGAAGTATCGCACGCGAATTGAAGATACTTCGACCATCGTCGTGCGTTTCAGCAACGGCGCGCATGGGATTATCGACAATTATTTCAACATCCCCGACGCTGCCGCCAGAAACAGCCTGGAAATCTTCGGGACCAAGGGTTCGATTATCGCGCACGGCACGATCGGGCAGGACCCCACCGGAAATATGTTCAGCATCACCCAGCCGGAAGAGACCGGATACGACGCCGACCAGGTCCGCGACATCGAGGCGAATCGCCAGGAATACGACTTCGAAGGGGTCGGTCTTTACGGGCAGATGATTACGATTTTCAGCGATTGCATACTCCAGGACCAGGCCCCGCCGACAAACTTCGCTGACGGAAGACATTCAGTCAGGATCGTCGATGCGATATATAAATCCATCGCCGAAAAACGAGTGGTTCAGGTTGAGGAATAAAAAGATGGCAAAATTAGCATTAAACGGCGGAAAACCGGTTCGTGAGAAGCCTTTTGTCGAGTGGCCTGTTTTTGACGAGGCCGAGGAAAAGGCGCTGCTGAAGGTGCTCAGAAGCGGCAAGTGGTGGCGGTTCGCCTTCGGGCAGGGCGTCGAACTGGCCGAGCCTGAAGAAGGCGAGCACAGCCAGATTGCGCTCTTCCAGAAGGAATTCGCCGAGTATCACGAGTGCAAATACGGCATCGCAGCCGCTAACGGCACGGGGACGCTGGAGATAGGAATCCGGGCGATGAACCTGGACATCGGCGACGAGATAATCGTCCCCGCCTACACCTACGTCGCCAGCGCGACCTGCGTGCTTCAAAATAATCTCGTTCCAATCTTCGCCGATGTGGATCCGGACACGTACAACATCGACCCGGACAGGATCGAAGAGGCCATCACAGACCGGACCCGCGCGATTATGGTCGTCCATTTCGGCGGTCAGCCCGCGGACATGGACCGCATAACGGCCATTGCCGCCAAGCACAATCTGACGGTAATTGAAGACGCCGCCCACGCCCACGGCTGTGAGTGGAAGGGCAAAAAAGCCGGTTCAATGAGCCTGTTCAGTTCATTCAGTTTCCAGGC
>DAOVLV010000303.1 GCA_030631085.1 Planctomycetales bacterium
GATGTGTGTGTGGAGTCGGCTGGTAACATCGCTGCCCCGGAAGTCTCCGCAGACGACGGCGGCATGGGACGGTTCGGCCGCCGCAGCTACGGCGACATGACGATCCGCAACGGTCAGGGCGTGCGTTGGGTCGTAGCCTCGCCATCCCCCACCCGGGATGAATGCTTCCGTCCAGGCATGAAGGTCCCGACCACTCTGCGAGGAATCCCCTTCCTGATAACCACTGACGAAACGGGCTGGGATCCCGACCGATCTGCAAACGTCAATAAACAGGACGGCAAGGTCCCGGCAGGCGCCTTTGCGGCGACCGAGCGTCTCGACCGGGCTTTGGATATCCTGCTCATTCCGAATAGATATTCGAATGTTCCGGTGGAGGTACCGATTCAGCAGGTTCAGAAAGTCCAGCGTTCGCCGTTGGCTCTTCTCGAGCAGCGTTTGCGCCAGTTCTGCTGATGAATCCTCCTCACCAGACGGCGTACCACCAGCCCGAGCCAAGTACGGCGACAGCAAACCGTACCTCTCGCTTGCCAGGCGCATCGGGATAGTCTGTCCCTGCCGGGAAGGTAGGAAATCGTAAGGGTTTGCGCGCAGCGTCTCCACTTCGGCGTCGGCGCGAATTTCCAGCGTCTCGATTAACCCGTCGAACCACACCTGACAGAACGCGTTGTTCTCGGCATCCAGGCCTTCGGACCTTCCGTCGGGTCTGGGACTGATTTTCATATTAAATACACGCAGATGCTGCGTGCCGTCCGCGCGCGGACGAAAACGGAGTATGTGTGGCCCGAGGAATACAGGCCGAGAAAATTCATACCGCGTCAGGTGGCTTAGTAAGATCCGCATTGTGGCCCATTCTCCTAAGCATTGACGGACATTTTCAAAGGTTCTTCCGGCAGTTTGCGGATGATGTCGTCGGTCCATTCGGCGGGAAGGTCATGGACTGATTTCCTCAAGTGATCCTGCCACCAGACATTTGACGCCTCCAGATCGACTCCCTCGTATCGGTGTTCGATGATTCGGTGTGAATCTCGGTTGTAGAGAACCACATCAATCGGGAAGTCAACGTCCGCAGCACTGATTCGCGTGGAGTCGAATGCCAGACAGCCGACTTTGAGTGCAAATCGCAGCGAGTCACGGCAGTCAAGGGTACGATCCAGAACTGGCTTTCCGTAACCGCCTTCGCCAATGATGTGATATGGCGTGCCGTCGGCGATTTCCACCCAGTTTCCCTCCGGATAGACAAGATAGAGTTTGTGTTCCTTGTCGTTGGAAAGCTGTCCGCCAATCAGCGCGTTGATGTCAAAGGCGACGCCGCTTTCTTCCAGAGCGGATTTATCTTCCTTGGCCGCCCGGCGAATCATGCGTGCGAAGGCATTAACGGCCTTGAAGAGACGATCGTATGGCTCTTTGGGGTCGTCGATTAGATCATTGAAATACGTCAGTGCCTTATCGCTGACAGAACGTAAACCCGATGTCATCAGAAAAAACGCGCCCTGTTTTATATGATAGGAAGAAACTTTGTGCGCAATAATGCACTCGGTGCCGGAAATAACTCGTGTGTCGGCAATGCCGACCAATCCATCTTTCACTTTCACGCCCAGGCAGAAAGACATCTGTTTATTCCTTTCACTGTTCGACAATAGCGGTCGCCGGTACTTGAGGCTCCCGGAAGAATGTCTCGAAGATTGCCTCGCCAACCGCGTTCATCCTGGCCTGAAGACCGTTGATGAACTCGTGAGGGCCTTGTTGAAAAATATGGTCTATGCTTGTGAAGGACAACTCCTCGCACAGCTGCCTCAGGCATGGTTCGGCGTTGTTGCGGATATTTCCATCGGCTGTGCCGCTCAGGGCGCCAAGGGATTCGTCAGCGCTCATAAGGCATCGAAGAACTGATCGCGGAAAAAGCCTGTCCAGCAGAAGAAACTCCATGACATGAGCGAGCGTGATGCGTCCGTATCTTCGCCGGTACATCTCCAGCGCGCTGTCGGACTGGAGCAGGGCGGCCCACTGAAGGTTGTCGCATGACGTGCCTACGTCCTCTGCGCTGGGCAGGAGTATGAAGTATTTCACATCAAGCATCCGCGAGGTCTTGTCCGCTCGCTCCAGCAGA
The DNA here is from genome assembly GCA_030631085.1 of Planctomycetales bacterium. Lineage (GTDB taxonomy): Bacteria > Planctomycetota > Phycisphaerae > SM23-33 > SM23-33 > JAUWNJ01. The sequence continues at coordinate 2,108 of DAOVLV010000303.1, forward strand.
CGCCCGAGATTGAAGAAGTGCCAGGCCTCGTCGTGTATCATTGTGTCGTTGGCAATTCCGCCCAGCAGCATACTACCGAGCCTGACCCGGCGGCACAGTTCGAACGGATTCTTGCACGCTGCGCCGGGCTGGGGGACGGAATCATCAACCCGGTGGTAGCAGATGTTGAGATGCTCCCACATCTCCGGCGGGATTATCTCGCGGACCTTCCGAGCATTGGACCGAGCCGATCGCAGGGATGAAAATATCGAATTGGGGTTGTCGGCGTCGAAGATCAGAAACATCAGCACGTTTTTCTGGGTCGCGGCGCCGTAGCGCTCGGCAAATTGCTCATTGTCCTGTGTAACGCTGATAAGCGGATCCCACTGTTGAGACCCCGCGTCGGGATAATCCAGTGTCAGATTCCAATTCACCTCGACGAATCGCGAGATGTTGTCGGCGCGCTCGATGTATCTGCCCATCCAGTACAGGGCGTCGGCGACCCGGGCAAGCATCGGTATTTCCATCGTCATTGTGCCTGGCAATTTGTCGCTCCACTCACGCAGCAAGAACCCACGTGTCCTTGCTTCCGCCGCCCTGGGAGGAGTTGACCACAAGCGACCCCTTGGAAAAGGCCACTCGCGTCAGCCCGCCCGGAAGCACGAAAATGTCTTGCCCGTAGAGGATAAAGGGGCGCAAGTCCACATGCCGGCCTTCAAAGTGGTCCTCGACGATCACCGGCGACCGCGAAAGAGACACAACCGGCTGGGCGATGTAGTTCCGCGGGTTGGCCATGATCCGACGTCGGAAGTTCTCCAGTTCATCAGACGAGGCGCAGGGACCTATCATCATGCCGTATCCGCCGGACTCGTTGGCCGACTTGACCACATAATTCTTCAGGTTCGACAGAACCTTTTGGCGACTCTTGGGCTCACAGCAAAGGTATGTCGTAACATTCGGAAGGATCGGATCTTCCCCGAGGTAGTACCGGATCATCGCGGGCACATAGTAGTATATCACTTTGTCGTCGGCCACTCCCGTGCCCGGTGCGTTAATCAGGCTAACCCGACCTTCGCGATAGACCTCCATCAACCCCGGAACGCCCAGGAGAGAATCGCCCCGGAACTCCTTGGGGTCCAGGTATTCGTCATTAATCCGACGGTAGATCACGTCAACGCGTTTCAGCCCGCCGGTCGTATGCATCCAGACCAACCCGTCTCGCACCACCAGGTCGTTACCCTCGACCAGATTTGCCCCCGTTTTCTGGGCAAGAAACGTGTGCTCGAAATACGCCGAATTGCAGATACCCGGCGTGAGCAGCGTTACCAGCGGATCGGTTACGCCTTCCGGTGCGATCCAGTTCAACATGTCGATCAGGTGGGCCGGATAGTCCGCCACAGATCGGATATTCATGGACGAAAACACCTCGGGGAATATCCGCTTCATCAGGTAACGGTTGGCCAGGGCGTACGAAACCCCTGACGGGC